>DASRRA010000575.1:0-9735 GCA_035696085.1 Bacteroidia bacterium
TTTAGGACATGAAAATGAAAATTATGAAAAAGATTATATATAGTGTAGCATTGATGACGGTTTTTACTTCTGTTACTTCCTGCAAAAAATTTTTGAAGGAGGAGCCGGAGTCAATTATCACGGAAGACAACTTCTTTAAAACACAAAATGATGCGATTTACGCAGTAAATTCAATTTATTATTTACTCAATGCCGGGGGATCTACGGTTCAAACGCCTTACAATACGCTGTTTAATACCGGTATGGACATGGCGACGGATGACGTGGATCCAGGCCCCGGAGCGACCAATCCGGATGTACGTTCTCTTTCTGTATTGGGTCACTCTTCTTCCAATTTGCGTGTATATGAATTGTGGCAACAGCATTATGCGGCCATAAGAAAAGCGAATGTCGCGTTAGCTAAAATTCCTGATATTGATTTTGATGCAAAATTAAAAGAGCGTCTGTTGGGAGAAGCTAAATTTTTGCGCGCCTTATATTATTTCAATGTAGTCAGATTATGGGGTGACGTACCGTTGGTGCTGGATTATAATTCCACATTGGTAACTGCATCCGATTATGCTGTTGAAAAATCACCTTCAAGCTTAGTGTATTCACAAATTGAAAAGGATTTAACAGAAGCTGCCAATGTGCTACCTGCAACGTATGCAGCTCCGGATGTGGGAAGAGCAACCAAAGGTGCTGCATTGGCATTATTATCGAAGGTATACCTGACCCGCGCTTCTCTTCCGCTCAAACAAATCAGCTATTATCAGTTGGCTGTTCAAACTGCCTTAAAAGCAATTTCGCCGGCGGAAGGTGGAAGCGGTACATTTGGATATGCCTTGCAAAGCAACTATGCGAACGTGTTTTTACCGGCATTTAAAAACAATTCCGAACATATTTTTTCCGCTCAATTTAAATCCAACTCACAAGGACAGGGTAACAATCAAAATCCACGGTCTATCTATACACTTCCGTCAAAAGCTGGTTTAACAGGTATTTACGCAGACATGGTCCGCTTTTATAAAAAAGGACAGGATAATTATTTTAGCATCTACAAATTATATGAACCAACTGATAAACGTAAAAAAGTTTCTTTTGTAACCCGTTTCATTGGACCAAAAGATGGGTTAGTGTATTCACTCCCTATCTCAAATGCGGCTTTTGCAAATGACTCTACGCCTTTCTTCAATAAAACATGGGATCCAAGCTCTACATCGATAACGAGTGAATCAGCTGCTAACGTTGCTATTATTCGCTATTCCGAATTATTACTTATTCATGCGGAGGCAGAAAATGAAGTGAATGGTCCGACTGCTGCTGCATATGCTTCTTTAAATAAAGTAAGAAGCAGAGCCGGATTACCGGATGCAAATGGCCTATCGCAAGATGCATTTAGAGAAGAAGTTTACTTGCAACGTCGACTTGAATTAGTTTTCGAATACCAACGCTGGTTTGATTTGATCCGTGAAAAAGATGCAGCAGGCAATTCGATTTTTGTAAAAAGTTTAGTAGAAGTGGGAAAAACAAATGCGCAGGATTATCAACGCTTATACCCTATTCCGCTTTCAGAATTAAGTGTGAATAGCAAGATAACACAGAATCCAGGATGGTAAAATCAGCGCGAGTGTGGAGTGTTCCGCTTACGCTAAAGCTTCAGCGGACCCAGGAATTAAGAAAATAAAACGATTATTAATACTAAAAATAAAAAATATGAAACGGATACAATCACTTTTAATACTTGCAACAGCAGGTATTTTAAATATGCACCTGTTGGCACAAACGTCAAACACCGCCGCTCCTACAGAGCAAATATCTTTTGAAACGTTCGAGGCAAAACTGAAACAAGCGGGTGCAAATGCACAAATCATTGATGTGCGAACAGCGGAAGAATTCAAATTAAATCATTTAAAAGGTGCCGTGCATTTGGATGTTACAAATGAGGCAAAGGTCCAACAGTTTATCAATACACTGGATAGAAACAAACCTGTTTTTGTATATGCCATCAATAACAGCAGAAGCAATGCATTGGTGAAAACATTAAAACAACATCAATTTCCGGAAGCCTATGCACTGCCCGGGGGCATTGCAAAATGGGTAGGTGCCGGCAGATCTGTGGAAACAATTACGAGTAAGGGCTTAAGTAGTGATGAATACAATAAACTGTTGGTTTCGGATAAGCTGGTTCTTGTTGACATTCACTCTAAATATTGCCCGGGATGCCAAAAATTGGCGCCCATTGTTGATGCTGTTTCAGCTGAAAACACAACGCTTGTAAAAGCGATCAAAATTGAATTGTTTGAAAACAAACAATTGGGAAAAGAATTGAATATTCAAAGTGTGCCTACACTCATCTTATATAAAAATGGTAAAGTGGTATGGCAAAAAAGCGGTGTCCTTTCAAAAGAAGAAATTGAAAACGCACTTCACCAGGACTATGCCCACAATTAATCGCACATGAAACCAACAGATAGTTATTTAGTTATTGTTATTATTTTCCTTTTCCCTTTTTGCTCCTTCGGCCAGGGGCTTCAAGGGAAAATTGTGGATTCAGTAACCAACAGGCCGGTTGAATATGCTGTCATCAGTATTTACCAGACCACCTCTGCGTCACCTTTAAGTGGAAAGCTGACGGATTCAACCGGTCGCTTTACTTTTGATAAATTGCCTTTTGGCGTATACGATCTTAAAGTTGAATTTATGGGATATCGTACCAAGCAATTGAAAGGCATTACGCTTACTACGGCACAAACGCTTAACCTGGGCGAAATTAAATTTCTCTCTTCTTCTACGTTAAATGAATTGGTTGTAAGCGCAGAACAAAATGCATTTGTTTCCAAAATCGATAAGCAAATTTATAAAGCTGATAAATTTGAAACAGCTAAGGGAGGAACAGGTATCGATGTGATCAAAAATATGCCTGCTGTATCTGTAAATGCAGAGAATGAAATTCGATTAAGAGGGAGTACCGGTTTTCTGCTTTTGATAAATGGCAAACCTGTACTCACCGATGCAACTACAGTTCTTAGCCAACTTCCAGCCAATAGTATTGAAAATATAGAAATTATTACGGCTCCTTCTGCCAAATATGATGCAGATGGAAAAGCTGGTATCATAAACATCACAACAAAAAAAGGAACAGATGATGGATTATTATATACTGTTGGTGTACAATACGGACTACCTGCAGTAAACAGTTTTCACAATTTAAAAGAACCTCAACGTTATGGCGTAGATGCAACTTTCAATTATAAAAAAAATAAATGGGACATCAGTGCAGGTGGAAGTTACCAGGAAAATGACCTGGCTGGAAGACGAGTTGGAGATGCACATACAACGATAGAAAACCGATATTCTTCCTTTCCTTCTGTAGGTGAAAGAAGTTTTCAAAAAAGAAACTATGCGTTACGCACACTCATCAGCTTTAAACCCGACAATTACAATACCTTTGGTGTTAGTCTTTATACCGGTCAACGCCAGCAATACAGAAGAGCAGATATTTATTATAACAACACCAAAACAGATATTTTCACCAATCAATCCTTAGGTTCCATTTATTATTTCAATTCCAATCTTCAAAAAAAGCAAGGCGATTTCTCCTTGATCAGCGCGGAATATGCACATACGTTCAAAAACAAATCTGTTCTTTCCATGTCAGGATTGTATGAATATGCACTTTTAAGTGGTTTCACAAAAAATTTAAACACGTCTTCACTCGAGCGTGATGATACATTAAGTTATGTGCTGAATACCGCTAATAGCCCACTAAGTGGTTTGAGGTTAAAAACGGATTACACCATATCCATTGGAAAAGGCAAATTAGAGAGTGGTTATCAGTTGCGGCACCAATATCAAACCGGCACATTTTTATACGAGAATGCTATTTTGGGAACACCTTACTATAATGTAGTACCTGCATTTAGTGCAGATATCGTGGTGATCAATGATATTCATAGTTTGTACACGCAACTCAGCAATAGCATTGGAAAGTTAGATTACACGGGCGGAATACGCTATGAATATGCACAACGAAGTTTCCATGTTCAAACAGAAGAAGAAATTTATAAACTTAATCGTTCTAATTTTTTTCCCTCTGTTAATATGCTTTACAGATTAAAGGAAAATACCAAGCTAAAAGCTGGTTACAGTAAGCGAATACAACGCTCCACCAGTAATGAATTGAACCCTTACCCGGAGCGAGAACACTCTGAAACATTAGAACAGGGGGATCCTCATATTCTTCCGGAAATGGTTGATGTAAGCGAATTGGGTTTGATAAATGATTTCAAAAAAGGGAATTTTTTTATCACACTTTACAATCAACAGATACAGCATGTAGTAAATCGTGTCAACAGTGTTTATAACGATACTATTCTCAACCGGATATATACCAATGCCGGGAATGCCCAATTATGGGGTTTTGAAGGTGGGTTTACTTATTCTCCTGTGAAATGGTGGAACTCCTATATCGGAGGAAATGTATATGATTATAAAATAAAGGGAAGCTTATTCGACAATGCGGTAACAGTAAAAAATGGAGGCATTGCCTATTCCATTAATACCACGCAAACATTCCAAATTTATAAAACCTGGAATGTGCAACTTGCTTTAAACTATTTGTCGTTACGGCCAACAGCCATCGGCGAGGATTCCCGGTTTATAAGTCCAAACATTTCCATCAAAAAAGAATTTCTAAAAGGTGCCTTAACAGCTACATTACTTTGGCAAAATGTAAGTTTAGGACACATACCCAGTAATGAGCAGCGCATTACTGCTTATGGTAGTGATTTTTACACCACTACCAATTACATCCAGGAAAAGGATGTTTTCTGGATTAACCTTTCCTATCAACTTAAACAAAGGAATAAAAAAATAAAACTGCCGGCCAGTGAATTTGGTGAAAGGGAGTTTTAAAATAGGTTAATAAAAATTAGTTCGTCTTAATAAGGTGATAGGCCTTGTATTTTTTTGCGTTTTTTTAATGGAAAAAATAACAACACCAATCACTAATAGATTTGCAAGACAGAATCCGAAAACGGAAAGATAGATGAGACAGGCGATATTACTTAATATATTTTTCCACATAGTGTTTTATTTTATTAATAGTTAAATCGAAAAAATAATGACAATGGGAACGTTTAACAGCTGCAAGATTAAGAAAAAAATACTTCCGTGATACTTCTTTTTGATAATTTCTTAACGAACGGTAATTTTTAGGTGATATTCGGTCAATACGACAAAAATAAATCAATTACAGGTGCTGTGCATTTAAGAAAATATCATTTAAAGTTGCGTTATGATTTGCCGAAAAGGAATAAGTGGCGCCGGGGCAGTGTGCATAGCGCTACAAAAATTTTTCCTTTTAGAAACAAAATGCTATTTTTCTAAAAACAAATGCCCATCTGATAAGAAAGTAACAGCAAGCATAAGCAACATAAACATTAAGCCGATTAACAAATAAGAAACTCTTACCACGTTATTTCTACTAATTATTTGCATCTCCAATTGGTTTTAGATGGTTAATTATTTTATTTAAAACACTTACTTTATGAGGCTATTTAAAAATGTTTGTTTTAGAGGCTGTATCAAAGCTAATATGAAAATCTTCAATTGGTTCTTTTATTGTCACTTATTTATTTAACGGTCGTTAAATCCATTTTAAAGTACACATTTTTTAAATAAATGGATAAAACAAACGGATTCCAGACTCAAAGAACGATTTTTTTCTAACTTCTTCCCCTTAACTAAAATTGTGATTACCCGCTCTATTTTTTAAAATCAAAACGTTTTTTTATACCTCTTTAATATGTATTTTTGGTGAATCCAGTAATTATTCCATTCTATGAACGACACGACATCTTTTGAGAAAAAATTAGCGGATCAGGAAAGGCAATTAGCTGAAATGAAATCCAAACTTGAAAAAGTAACTGATTTCATTGAAAATGCATCGGTTCCCCTGCACTGGGTAAATGATAAAGGAGTTATCATTTGGGCAAACAAAGCTGAACTTAATTTACTGGGTTATTCGTCTGAGGAATATATTGGGCATTCTATCATTCAATTTCACAAAGACAAGAAAGCTATTGAGGAATTATTGGCCCGTTTGAAAAACAACGAGGTTATAAATAATTACGTAGCACAGCTGATCACAAAAAATGGCGAACTGAAAGATGTCCTGATCAGCTCCAGCAGTTTGTTTCAAAATGGGGAATTTGTCCACACCCGTTGTTTCACAAGGGATATTTCTGATATTAAAAGAGAAGAAGACCAAAAAACAATGGAGCGCCTGAGTGCGCGAAAAAGTATTGAAGAATCGGAAATACGCTCCCGCTTAGCCATAGAAGCTGCTGAAATGGGAGCTTTTGATTGGGACTTAGAAAAACGAGTTTTCTTTAGCTCCCAACGGGTGATTGAAATCTTTGGATTTACAGATCCGGCCACCAGTCATCAGGATCTGATCAATGCCATCCATCCGGACGACAGACCAGTACGTGATAAAGCTGTTCAGGAGTCTTTTACGAAAGGGGCATTGTTATATGAAACCCGTGTAATATGGAAGGATAAATCCGTTCATTGGGTACGTATTTATGGGAAAATCACCTTTGACGAGGAAAAAAAACCAAAACGCATGTTTGGTATTGTGACCGATATTACGGAGCAAAAAGAAGCAGAATTGGTGTTGAAAGAGGACGCCCGAAAAATCAGAGCGATTCTTGAATCACTTCCACAAATGGCTTGGACGGCCTATCCCAATGGTGTTGTAAACTACTTCAGTGAAAACTGGTATGAGTTCACTGGAAAAAAACTAGACGAAGAGTTGAGCTCGATCTGGAATACTGTCTGGCACCCGGATCTGGCAGCAGTTGCGAAAGAAAAATGGCTGCAATCGGTTCAAGCCGGCATACCCTATGAAATGGAGAATATGGCGAAAAGAGCATTGGATGGAGCATACCGCTGGATGTCCATTAAATCCATACCGTTAAAAAATGCAGAAGGTGATATTTTAATGTGGGTCGGCTCCATAACCGATATCCATGAGCAAAAAACCTTTGCTGAAAAGCTGGAACAAAAAATTACTGAACGTACCAAACAGCTAAAGCAATCGCAAATGGATATGGCTGAACTGAACAATGTGCTGGCGGAGAAAAATTTCGAATTGGAAAAACAAAACTCCGAATTAACCTCCTTCACCTATATTGCCAGTCATGATTTACAAGAGCCCATCAGAAAAATACATACATTCAGCCAGCTGATTCTGGAGCGGGAAAATGGGCAATTATCCAAAATGGCTGTTGATTACCTGGGTCGTATTTCATCTGCCAGCATTCGAATGAAACAACTGGTAGAAGCCTTCCTCAATTATTCCCGTATCGGAAATGCGAGCATTGTATTGGAACCAACCGATTTGAATGTAATTTTACAGGAGACTATAAAAAATCTTGCAGAATCCATACAAGAAAAACAAGCGATTATTGAAATCGGACAATTACCTGTTATCCAGGGCTCTTCTATTCAGCTTCAGCAATTATTCATTAATCTTATCGGCAATGCCATTAAATATAGTAAACCGAGTGTACCACCATTTGTTACGGTAGAAGCTCAAAAGGTTGCCGATACCGAAATTGGTATCACAGGAGGAGAAGCAACTGATTATTGGAACATCCGTATAAAAGATAACGGAATTGGTTTTGACCAGGAACATGCAGCCAAAATTTTTGAAGTGTTTCAACGTTTACACAACAAAAATGAATATGCAGGTACTGGAATAGGGCTCTCTATCTGTAAAAAAATTGTAATGGCCCACAAAGGCTTTATTGCTGCTACAGGAGAGGTTGGCGTTGGTTCCGAGTTTATGATTTATTTTCCTGTGAAAGTTTAATAATACATCCCCAAAAATGAATTATACGTCTCTACTTTTAGTTGATGATGATAGTGATGATTTGTTGCTATTTAATGAGGCATTAAGCGAAATTAAAGCACAAGTATCCTGCGACTCCGCGACAGACGGGGTTGAAGCGCTGAAAAAACTGACAAGCGCTACGTCTTCTCCTCATCTTATCTTTTTAGATCTGAACATGCCTATCATGCATGGATTTGAGTGTTTGAAGCGAATCAAAGCCAATAAAGCACTTCAAAAAATCCCTGTTGTTATTTTCACCACCTCCAGCAGTCCACTGGATATCAATACAGCACGACATTTAGGCGCATCTGCTTACTTCTGCAAACCCATGCGTTTTAATGACCTGTGCGAACAGTTGAAAAGTATATTATCCGGCACATTTGAACTGGGCTCTGGGTTTAAAATAATCGAACCCATCACTAAATAATTTATGCAACACCTGCTCTTATTACATGGTGCACTTGGTGCCGCCGATCAGTTTCAACCATTAATTGCGGCTTTATCTAATACCCATCACATTCATGCTATTAATTTTTATGGACATGGTGGGGAAACAAACATCGAAGCATTTACAATTGAAACGTTTGCAGACCAGGTGTTGACGTATTTACAAAGGAATAATATTGATAAAGCAAACATTGCAGGTTATAGCATGGGCGGATATGTGGCGCTATACCTGGCGAAAAAACATCCTGAAAAAGTAAATAAGATTTTTACACTGGCTACTAAATTTTTATGGACACCTGCTATTGCTGAACAGGAAATAAAATTATTGAACCCGGAGAAGATGGCTGAAAAACTTCCTGCTTTTGCACAAACACTTGAAAAGCGGCATGCACCCAACGATTGGAAAATGTTGTTAAACAAAACGGCTAAGATGATGATTGGGCTTGGCAATCACTCTCCTCTGACTTCAGCTGATCTTCAAAAAATAGACGTACCCGTATTAATCAGCACTGGTGATAAAGACAACATGGTTACATTGGAAGAAACGATAGCAGCCTACCGCCAGCTGAAGAAAGCTAATTTACTGGTGCTTCCTGCCACTGCCCACCCCATCGAAAAAGTAAATATCGCACGACTGGCATCGGAGATGGAATTATTCTTTAGACAACCGGTGGTCGCGTAATTTTTAACAACTAACAATAGCTTCGCAAATTAAAGGTTTTATGATCCCAGAGGATCAATTCCCAGATCTAGAAATCATTTAATTTTTATTCTTTAAAAAAACGACGTGTTTCCATGTTTCCTGCTGTATCTTGAAATAAAATGAAGTAAGATCCTTTTGCAAGTTGTGTCACAGAAATACCATTCGTCGCTACAGTCCCCGATTGAACGGTTCTTCCCAGCATACCAACAATGTTATAGTTAACATGCGCGGCAAGATTTGAAAACTCCACCATTAAATTTTCCGAAGCAGGATTGGGATATACCTTCATTTGCTGCAAGACATTCTCTTTTACTCCCGAAACATCATTGGTAATTTTATACAAGTGTACTGCATAGGATGCAAAATCGTCTGTAAATTTACCACTTGTAATAGTCAGTGTCCGGTTCTCCCCTATCACTTCTGCTTTGGTACCAGCGCTAACTGTAAAAGTCGCCGTAGTCGTTCCCGGCCTCATCCCCACAGCAAACAGATAGTTGGTATTGCCATCATTTTTGGTCATTATGTCGATGGGCACTGCTGTATCACTACTACTCACACTTGCAAAATTTGTATTGGCACTGTTTAATATCCTGGCCAGGGATGTTATGTCTTTGTTAATTTTAGTAACTGCCACAAGCATAGTTGCATCATTCAATAATGCAGCATCATCCAGCGTCGGTTGCCAGGAGTGGCAAAAATATCC
>DASRRA010000576.1:0-6041 GCA_035696085.1 Bacteroidia bacterium
ACTACAGTGGAACAAGCTGATTTTAACAAGGCGTTGGAAACCGATGCGGAGTTAAAACAATTGCTGGAAATACAGCAAGCATTCATTCACGCAGTAAAACGAAAAGCACTTAAAGCAGAAATTAAAGCAACCATCCAGCATGTTCATCCTTTGAAAAAATGGTGGAAATGGATCACCGGCGGAGGTATTATTATGGCCGGAATTGTTTTAACAATTGTATTACTCTGCAAACCCAATGCTGAGCCTTTAATGCCGATAGAAACACATTCCGTGATCGAGTGTCCTCAATTTGATGAGCAAATGGTAGAAGAAGCCAAGGCCTCAACTGTTACAACAGAAGAAACGACAGCTGCAGCAAGTGATTCCATTAATACTCAGTGGGATACTGTTGCTTCATCAGCTCCGAAAGATGAGCGCATCGACTTTAATGGATTAAAAACCTGGGTAAATCCCGAATTGCAAACATTCACCATAAATCCAGCAAAAGGTAAAACGATAGAAGGAAACCAAGGAACACTTATTATTGTTCCTGCCAATGCTTTTATAGATGGTGGCAATCAACTGGTAACAAAACCGGTTACATTTCAATTGGTAGAAGCAACCAAATTGCAGGATATAGTGCTTTATAATTTAGGAACCATGTCTGATGGTAAACGCTTGGAAACAGGAGGGATGTTGTACATGGATTTTACCTGTATGGGCAAAAAGGTAACTGTAAGCCCGAAACGCCCTTTGTATATAGAGGTTCCAACAAAAGAAGTAAAAAAAGGAATGCAAGCCTTTAAAGGGGAAGTAAAAGAGGGAAAGGTGAATTGGAAAGATCCTAAGCCCTTAAAAAAGTACCTCGTGAATGTGGATTTCAAATTATTGGATTTTCTGCCGACGGGGTTTGCAAATGAAGTAGAAATGATACTTCCTTATAAAGGGCATAAAACAGCTACTTCCCAGTTTGTGGATAGTTTGTATTATAGTTTAGCCCGCACCCAAAAGATGGAAACCAATTTTGTATCATATAAAGCTCGTGTTCGTTCGACAGAAGATAAAGCACGGGTGCTAGATTCAATCAGGGCTACAGCTTCCACCACTAAGATGAAAGAACAAGAGCAACAGGTGACCTGCGGCATTGATCCTTTGACTATTAAAACAATTAAAACCACACCATTCGCAAAAACATTTATTGCAACTAACGAATTTGAAAACCGTGTAAAAGATTTGCATACCGCGGATAATGGAAATGAACTAGTGGAACTTTACATAAAAAATCTTCAAAAAAATTTATGTTACATGGATTCCATGGTAGCCTCAAAATTACCAACGGGTAGTGAAAAAGATCGTTTTAACGCGTATGCAAAACAAGGATTGACGAATATAAAGGATGCGGAAATTTATCAGGATCAATTAAGCGCCTATTATTCAATGAAGAAAAAGCAATTTATTGAAGCTAAGGAAAAAATACGCAAAGAATTAAATGATAAAAACAAAGAGGTGTTGGCTAGATCACTACCACCTGTGAATGCTGCAACAAGTAATGTGTATGCCTTTGAGTGGGCAAGTCCGGGCTGGGTGAATATTGATGCCTATTTGCATTTGTTGGATAAAGGCTCTGAAAAAGTAGAAATTGCTGTGAAATCTCAGGAAGGTACAATGGAAGTATACCAATGGTTAAATACCATTAGTAGTCTAACACCATTAACCGTGTCTGAGAATAAAGCTATTGCATTGTTTCCTGCGAGAAATAAACCCGGTTCAGAGCTCATGAAAAATACATTTTGTTTTGCCATCAACAGGAAAGCCGGAAATTATAGTTGGTTTGATTTACGTTACAGTCCTTATGAAATGAAAACGGTAGAAGTTATTCTAAAACCAATTTCCTTAGCAGATATCAAAAGGAAATTACAGGCATACAATGTAAATCGGGATTTGGAAGCACGCTTAAATGAAGTGGAAAAAATAGCTGCAATTACTCGTAGATCCAAGGAAATTACCACGGATGAAGATGTTATGCATCGCTTATGGAAAAAAGCCTTTCCTTGTGGGATGCAAAAATATAAAGTAGGCACTCTGAATTTTAATAGGAGATAATGCACTTGACTAGATATTATAAAGCAATCTCTACTTTACAGAAAAAATTTCTCGGCATGGCTGCATTGTAATACCGGCCACCCATGGCATTTAAGTCATTGCCTAAACTATATTTTTCATTGAACAAATTATCCACACCGGCTGATAGGTTCAATGAAAAATGCGGTTTGTGAAGAACCGTACTTCCGGCTTTTATCATCCATAAAGAATAAGCAGGAGCTGAAATGGTATTTGCATCATCCAAGAAAATAGAAGACGAATAGTAATGCTGCACATACACGTAACTCTGATGAGGAAAACGAATTGTAATTCCTGAAACCAGAATAGAAGCAGGAACACCTGTCACCTTGTTTCCAATATAGTTATACTCTGAAAAACGAAAATCGGTGTACGTATAAGCGTTGTTAATTTCCAAACCGCGAATAAAGTGAACATTGCGTTTTGGAATAAGTTGTAATAGTAACTGAGATTCAAATCCTGTTTGCTTAGTGGCACCTGCATTTGTAAATTCATCTTCTCCAGTTTGATCTACCGTTCGAACAATAGCTTCTTTAAGTTTGTAGGTGAATACAGAGATATCCCACCAGATGAAATTATTTCGTGTATGCAAACGAACACCCGTCTCCGCGTTCCAACCATTCTCCGGTTGTAAGTTTGTATTTACAATGTTGTTAGACGATCTGATTTCCGCAATCGCAGGAGGGGAGTAACCTCGGCTAACGGATCCTCTCCAGGCAAAAACAGCAGCTACCTGGTATGATATCGCTAACTTAGGCATCCACTGCGGTTGAAAGGAACGCTTTTCTGTTCGCGTAGTTACAGGAAAAGAGGAGCTGAATGAATAATTATATAGGTTGTAGCTCAGCCCCGTCTCCAGTAGCCATTTGTTTTTAAAATCAACAACTAAATTGCTAAACACAAACGACTGAGCGGCCTTGAGTTTATCAAATTTCATAGAGGCACCGCGTTCACCAAAATCATTGTTGTAATTTTTGATATCCGAATCGGTTTGCAAGACCTCGCCACCGATGTGAAATTTCAACAGTAGATCTCCTTCATTATGATTGCTGGCTTCAAACCAGGTGCGCGTTCCAATCGTATGCTCCTTTCTTACTTCATAATTCGTGATGAATGGATTTTTAAAATCGGTAATGGAACCAAGAACAGAAATGTGGTGATTCCAATGTTCACTCAGTTGAACCTGATGCGAGAGCCCGCCATAAAAGGTGGTGTTATAAATGCCTGCCTGTTGTTCAACAGCTCCCTTGGTAAATTTGGTGCCTGGTCGCGCACTGCCTGGTGAATCGTTCCATTCCTCAAGTGTCAAACCACCCGGAGTTTGATAATGGAGATTGGCGTAAAACAAAAGCAGCGTGAGTTGTGCTTTAGGATGATAACGAAATTGATCGCTGAGTTGTACGTATTTTCGATCAAGGCCGCTGTTCTCGCGATACCCATCCGATCGTTGCCAGCTTTCTACCAGTTGAAAGGTGTTCTTTTTTACATGATATTGGGCTGAAATATATTCATGGAACAAACCATAAGATCCGGTTCCGATTCCTGCTTTTAGTTGTGTAGATGTATCCGTAGGCAAGGTGTTTAATCTTACAACTCCACCGGAGTTCGGGCCAAACAAACTACCATCAGGTCCTTTCAATACTTCAATGGAACGAATAGCATTTAAATCAACTAGGTTCAAATACGTATTTCCGCCGCCATCCGTAAGCGGAAAACCATCTATGTATATTTTGATATTACGAATACCAAAAGGGGAACGAAGCAAACTTCCCCGAATAGATAGGCGGTAGCTCCCTGGTGATCGCTCTTCCATGCGTACACCAGGTATCGTGTTAACAACCGGCACCAGCGAAGTACCCACTTGTTTTTTAAGAGCATTCGTATCTAATACCGCTGCCGATGTTGGTAAACGCAACAAAGGCCTGGAAGAAAAATAAGAACTTACATGTACTTCATTTAATAGGACGGAATCCGTTGTCTGACCATTACTTAAACTCGCGAAAAATAAAAAAAAGATAACGATGTTATTCCTGATCATAAACTGATTTTATTTATTGTAAGCAACGCGCCATATGGTATTTCCTACATCATCAGCCACTAGCAACGAACCATCCGCAAGCGTAATGACGCCTACCGGGCGACCAAATACTTCCCTTTTCTTTTCATCTTTGATAAAGCCGGTAAGAAACGATTCTATCTTACCTGGATTTTTTCCATGAAATGGAACAAAAGCTACTTGATATCCTGAAAATACAGATCTGTTCCAGGAGCCGTGCTGACCAATGAATGCACCGTTGTGATATTTTTCAGGAAATGTTTTTTTTGTATAAAAAGTCAAACCCAGCGATGCAGTATGCGCACCCAATGGCACATCCGGAACAATTGCTTTTTTTACCAGATCGGGATGCCTGTCCTTCTCCTTAGTGCGCGGATCCTCATGCTGACCGAAATAGGAGTAAGGCCATCCATAGAATCCACCAGGCTTCACACTTGTTAAATAATCTGGAACCAACTCATCTCCCAATTCATCGCGTTCGTTCACAGCGGTCCAAAGTGTGGAAGTGCCCGGAAACCAGTCCATTCCCACAGGGTTGCGCAAGCCATCTGCATAAACATGTAAATTGGAACCATCCGGATTCATTTCTAAAATACAGGCTCTGTTTGTTTCATTAATAATTCCTTTTTCTGCCACATTTGTAGCGGAGCCAACGCCAATATATATTTTTGTTCCCGCTGGGTTAGCAATTAAGCTCCTGGTCCAATGCCTTCCTTCTGTAGGAAGTGATACCAATCGTTCTCCTTTCGCTGTAATGGAAGTTTCGCCTGTTTTATAGGGGAAGCGCCACACAGCATCGGTATTTGCGACATAAAAGTAATCGTTTAGCAAGAGCATACCAAAAGGTAAGTTTAAATTTTCCAGGAACACGGTTTGCACATCAGGATGCCCATCATTATTGGTGTCTCTAAACAAACTAATGCGATTTAGATTAATCGTATTTTCATTGTGTGTTTTTCCGATACCTGTAATTTTCGCTGCAATTTTTACAACTCCTTTTTCCTCTTTTTTTGTTTCAGCAACCAGCACATCGCCGTTTGGTAGGGCATATATCCAACGAGGGTTTTGCAAATTACTTGCAAATGCGGTTACCGTAAATCCTTCGGGAGCTCTTGGTGTTAAGCCTTGAGGCCATTCTACTGCTTTACTGAAATGCATTACTGACTTTGTATCATATGGTGGCGGCAGGTTAATTTCTTGTTTTTGTATGTCATCTGAGAGTGAATCGGAGTTATGCTGAACAAGCGTTGTATCTTGGTGATGGGTTGATTTCTCTGTTGAAGAGCAGGAACAAATACTGAATGCAATTGCGGTCAACAGGCTATAAGTTAAATGGTTTTTCATGCGTATGGATTTAGTTTTTACGTTCAGCTATTTTAAAAACTATTCCAAAACAAAGGTACTATGCTACAATTAGCGCTGATAGCGCAAAAACAGATTCTCAAAAATGACAGACGAAGCAATGAACAAACGGAGGTTTGTATTTAATTCCACTGTAAATTCAACAGAAGCAATAAACGAGTAATTTTTTTCCAATAAAGGCCCGAACACGTATTTGCCACAAGTTGATATAAAATATTAATATTTAATTAATTACAGTATTTATTTAATCTTTTACATAAAGAAAAAAGTAGATTTCCCTAGATATCAAAACCTAATAATTGTTACTAATTAGTAAATAAATAATAATGCGTTTATTTTGATTTTAAATTTTATTAAGCTAAGTTTAACATTGTATAGCTCGATAAGCCTCATTATTAGGAAGATTTGATTGCTTTTTATTAAGCTCCACATATATAAGTTGTAATAAAAAGAATCGAAATATGGCCTAATAAGATAAAAAAAAAACCAGTAATTACGCTAAAACCTCAATAAACAATCAAAC
>DASRRA010000577.1:0-3320 GCA_035696085.1 Bacteroidia bacterium
TTCCGCTAAAAGCTAAAGTAGTAGCTATTTTTATCGCATTTGTAACATATACTTCCAACTTAAGTGCTCAACACTATGAGACGCAATCCATCGTTTACAACACGTTAATAGGAGGGATTTCCGCATGTGTCGGTGCAATCATCAATAAAAAAAACGATGAGAAATGGTCAGAAATTTTTTTGAAGAAATTTGCGATTGGAGCTACCGGAGGTCTAGTAATGTATGGTGGAAAGAAAATGAATTCACTAATTGCGACAAGAGAAAAATTAGGATATGCATGGTTGACGCGTGGTGTTTTTTATGCAGGTCTTTCTGTGGTTGAAAATACAGCGGCGGGAAAGAAATTTTGGGAGACCTGGCATTATGATATTGGCTTTGTACGATTCGAATTTGATTGCCACTCCTTTAAGCTTCAACCTAAATTGATGCCTGCCGCACTCGGTGCTACTGTATTTCTTGCCTACCATGGTCGCCTCGATGTGCGAACGTCATTGGAATCAGGAGTGCCAACATTTCGTGCGAGACGCATTATTTATCAAACGCAATTGATTGGGTCCACCGTAACCAATGGTTTTTTATTCAGTGATAGTTTAAAAGAAAGAAGCAGCGTTTTTTATAATACATATGCACATGAAGTGATTCATAGTTTTCAATTTTCCGAATTTTCCGGAGTCAATCAATTTTTTAAACCTCTTACGGATAAGTGGGGAACAAGCTCGCCACTATATAAAAATATACACAAATGGGTGTATGGAGACCTCAATCACGAAATGATGCTACTTAATTATTTTGTGGTACAAGGTGGTGTAAAAAGAAACTATTGCAGAAATTTCCTGGAAAATGAAGCAGAGTTTTTAAGTGTTAGAAAATGTGCTTGTGCGTTATAACCATTATCCTTTCTTCATCAATTTTCTAAATTGATAAAAAATACGGTTGAACAAACTCAATTGCTCTGTTACAATTTCTGCTGTTCCCTGCATTTCTTCCTTGTATTCCAGTTTCTTTTTATAAGATGTTTCCAATTGATGTGGCAATGCCACTTCAATAGAATAGTTTTGTTTTTGAGGAATCAATGAAATGTTTCTGACTTCGCCTTTCAGCATTCCATATTCCTGATAAGGGTAATTGTTAAGTTTAATGTTTACAACCTGGCCGGTTTTTAACTTTCCTGAATTTTGCATCGGTAATATTAGTTTTCCAATGACTTCCTGTTTTCGAGAAGGTACGATGCTTACCACTTCGTCTCCTTGTTTAATAGCCTGGTTAACGTTCCAGTAATTGAAGAGTGAAACCACACCATCAAAAGGAGCAATAATCAAATAGGTTTGTATCCAGGTATCTATTTGAAGTTTGAGGCGTTGAATACTTTCATTTAATTCCTGTAAATATTTTTCACTTTCCTGTACGGCTAATAGCTGCAATTGCAATTTGTTTTTTTCAAGATTGCTCATCGTAATTCTATTATTCAGGTTGTTAATTTTTATGTTCTCATAATTTTTCTTGGAGTTGATGTAATCCTTATTTTTGTCTTCAAACTCTTTTGAACTAATAGAACCGTTTTGAAAAAGTGTTTTAAAACGGTTAAAATCTTTTTCTGCTAAATCAAACTCTTGTTTTGAAAGCTGTTCTTGCAATTGGTATTTACTAAGCAAGATGCTGTAAGTCTCCAGTTCTTTGTTAATGATTAAAATTTCTTTTTGTTGAGGATTAGTTTCTGTAAACAGTTTGTAAGAATTATAGCTTTTTAAAAATTGCAGGAAAGGTGTGCTGATATCACCTAGGCTCAAGGTGTCAAAAGATAAAAACTCAGGTAAGTTTTTTTGAAGTTTTAAATTGGTTTGAAAGGAGTCAACCAACTTTGCAACAGTAAGAATGTGTTTGTAATTACCTGGATTTTCAAACATCATCATTACATCTCCCTTTTTTACAGTCTGATTATTTTTTACAGGGAGCAAAATAATTTTACCATTTGTTTTTGCAACAAGTGTAATGGGTGGGTTAGTGGTAGTGATCGTGGCAGTAGCCGGTAATGTTTCAGGATACTTAATAAAGAAAGAGAAAACCAGCACCAGCATCATGATGCCAAAAATAATAGAAACACCCCAACGTACGATCCATTTTGGAACGGCGGTCAGCAATTCATTGACCTCATCTGTTTTAATTTCTATTTCTTTTTCTTCTGACATATTAATTTCCTAATTCTAATTGGTTTTTAACCAGTTCAAAATAACTGCCTCTTAAAGCGGTAAGTTCTTTGTGATTTCCTAGCTCTACAATTTTTCCCTTTTCCAGTACAATGATTTGATCCGCATTTTTAACGGTGCTTAAACGATGTGCAATGACCACTACTGTTTTGCCTTTAAAGAATTGATCCAGGTTGTTCATGATTATTTTTTCATTTGTTGCATCCAGGGCACTGGTAGCTTCATCAAAAAATAAATAATCCGGATTTTTGTATACGGCACGTGCAATCAAAATACGTTGTTTTTGTCCTGTGCTTAATCCAATCCCATCCATTCCAATTTTTGTATTGTATCCCAAAGGAAGGGATTCAATATGATCCTTGATATTAGCAACGGAGCAAGCGTGGCGCAGGCGTTTCTTATCAATATTTTCTTCGCCGATGGCAATGTTATTGGCGATTGTATCAGAGAAAATATATCCTTCCTGCATCACCACACCACATACATCTCTCCAGCTCTTTGCAGAAACAGAAGCTAAATTTTGTTCTGACACTTTGATGTCTCCCGTAACAGGTTCATAAAATTTAAGAAGTAATTTCATCAGGGTCGTTTTCCCGCTTCCACTGGATCCGACAATAGCGGTTATTTTATTAGCAGGGATCAGCAGATCCAGATCTTTCAACACCATATCTCCATAAACACCCGTGTATTGAAAAGAGACTTTGTTTAAGCTGATAGTTGAATTTGGTTCAATATCATGGATAATATCTTCAGAATTGACTTCTTCATCTTCACGGTTATGAATTTCGGATAGGCGTTCAAGACTTAGGCGCGCATCCTGCAAGCTTTGTGTAAAACTTACTAACTGCATAATCGGGTTGTTTAATTGTCCGATGATATAGCTGATAGACAACATCATCCCTAAGGTTATTTGCCCATCGATTACTAATTTGGCTGAAAGGAAGGTGATGAAAATATTTTTTGATTCATTGATGAGTCCGGAGCCTGCATTTTGTGTTTGCTCCAACGCCAATCCTTTTATGTTGATCCGGAATAAACGCACTTGAATATTTTCCCATTGCCAGCGTTTTTGACGCTCAGCATTGTGCAATTTAATTTCCTGCATCCCCGTAATCA
>DASRRA010000578.1:0-1758 GCA_035696085.1 Bacteroidia bacterium
AAAAAATCGGAAGAAATGATCCTTGTCCATGTGGAAGTGGAAAAAAATATAAAAACTGCCACGGACAAAATGCATAACTACTATAACTAATTAAAAACGCCCTGAAAAAACAGAGCGTTTTTTTATTTCTAACCGCTTACACCTTTTTCCAGACCGCTAACTAACTACCTCAACTTTTAATAAGCGGTAATACTTCGAACTGCCTAATTTTGTCCTCAACAATTTAATTATACGTTGATGATGAAAAAAATTTTTACCGGTTTATTGCTGCTTAGTGTTTCTTTTACAAAGGCGCAAGAGAGCAAAAATGAATTTGTTGTAAATGCAAACATGGGTGTTTCTTATCCAAATGGTACTCCTGGAATGCGTTTATCTGATTTCAATTTAGGATATTTTTTTACGAATAACTTCTCCCTGGGTATCACAGGTAATCATTGGAATTATACGAGTAAATACAATTCCACAGAGCAATTCGATTTTGCTTCTTCAACTGTTGAACGAAGATCTATCAATTTCTTAGGTTTTTTTGCGCGCTATAATTTTATTCCTAAGAACAGATTTGGATTCTTTCTTACTCTTAATAACAAGTTCAATTGGGATAAAATAAATTACACCCGTACTTACACTGTATTTGGAGATACGGATACTTACACATCTAAAAGTAAGTCTAAGGGTTATGAAGTTGGACTAAATCCCGGTATCATCTATTTTTTTCATCCAAAATTTAGCGCTGAGATCGCCTTGGGATCAATTTCTTATAGAACAACCTATCAAAATAGTAATGATACCAATAATAAAGCTATAGCCAGGGAGTCAGGGTTTAATACTGTATTTTTTACTGCCGGCTTTAATATTGGGTTTAGCTATTATTTTGGTTGTAAAAGTAAGAACTCAGAGCAATAGTAAGCGAACATACAAATCCATTTAATACAACTTCTAATGATAAAAAAAATTCTTCTTGCAGCAATAATTGTGTTCGCAATGCAATCTTTTGCACAAAACAACAAAGGTCAACTACTGGTGAGTGGATCACTCAATTATTACACGAATAAATCGAATCGTAGTGACTCATACAACCTTAACAGTTTTACAAGCACTTCTCAGTCCAATCAACAGATTTTCGGGGCTAGTTTACAGGTAGGATACTTTGTGACAAACCATCTAGCGGTAGGCCTGGGCGGCTGGACTTACCATAGAAAAAGTAGTTACACGAACACAAATTCATCAGATGTGATTACATCAGTAGTTAGCAAGGATCGTGATACTGACTATACTGTTGGCCCTTTTCTACGCTATAATCAAACACTTTTCAAAAGTAAATTTGGTTTCTTTTTAAACCTAAACAGTAGTTATGCCTATACAGATAGACATAACGAAACTGTTAATTACAATTCCACTGACCCTAATTCGCCTTTTACTAACAAATATCAAAAAGTAGGTAATGGTTTTGATGTGGCTTTGGCTCCTGGCCTATTTTATTTCATAAATTCAAGGATAAGTTTGGAAACAACTCTTGGTTCGGTTTATTTTTCAAATACCGATTTGAGGGACCCGGGTAGAAACTCCACCTATAAAGAACATTATGTTGGTTCTAGTTTTTCAATCGCTTCTATTTGGCTCGGCGCTACTTTTTATCTTGGTAGAAATAAAAACACAGAAAATGATTGATACCGTTAATTATGTAAAATATACCTTTTAGTAAAAAGCAGGGTTATTTCATTCGTTTAAATTTGCAAAAGGTTATTTTTACGAACCAAT
>DASRRA010000579.1:0-4417 GCA_035696085.1 Bacteroidia bacterium
TCTTCCACCACTTTGCGGAACATCAAATTAATACGTGGTGCAATACGGAACCCCAATCTAAAGTCAATCCGGATCACATCGTCGTGAATAAATTCACTCACTTTGTATTCCATGCGATAAGGCTCATCTACCACGTCCACATGCACAAACCAATAAATATCCGCGCGTTTCGGACGTTTTTGCATAATGGAGTAAATAATTTTGGACTCGATTTCTTCCCGGTTATCTGCACTGGTCAAGTAAACCAGGTGGGTAGCATATTTTGGAATGGTTAAATCATGACTTAAGTCTTCCAGGATAGGTAAATAATCACTCAAGCGGACAAACTCCAAATAACGGTTCCTTATTTTGCGCGCATAGTACCAAATAAACATGATGGTGGAGAGGATCATGGCAATCATTAAACTGATCCAACCTCCTCTTAAAAACTTATCCATTTGTGCAATCAGGAAAGAGACTTCCACGATCAGGTAGGTAGCAACAAAGCCCCAGATAAGCGGAGACCAGTAGTGCTTTATTTTCATGAAATAGGTAAGCAAGCGGGAAGACATCAGCATTCCCAAAATAATGGTCAAGCCATACGCCGCTTCCATTCGGGTTGATTCTTTGAAATACAATACGACGAGAATACAACCTAGGCACAGTAACCAGTTGACAGAAGGGATGTAGAGCTGACCTTTTAATTCGCTTGGATATTTGATTTTTGCTTTGGGCCAGAAGTTTAAACGAATGGCCTCGTTTATAAGCGTAAAGGAACCACTGATCAAGGACTGGCTCGCGACAATGGTGGCAACGGTTGCCAATGCAATTCCAAACGGCAGGAACCAGGTGGCCATCATTCCGTAAAAAGGAGTAACACCTTCCAGTTTTTCGCCTTCATGCGCTAATAACCAGGCGCCTTGTCCGAAATAGTTCAGGATAAGCATGGCTTTTACAAACGCCCAGGATATCCGAATGTTCTTTTTTCCACAATGTCCTAAATCGGAGTACAGTGCTTCGGCTCCGGTAGTGCATAGGAAAACGGCTCCTAATAGCCAGAAGCCACCCCGGTTAACAATCAGGTCGTAGGCATAATAAGGGTTAAGTGCCCCGAAAACAGACAAATTGTGTGAAAGCTCAATAATACCTAGAGTTCCCAACATGAGGAACCACATGAACATGATGGGACCAAATAAATTGCCAATGGATTTTGTTCCAAATTGTTGAATAGCAAAAAGCCCAATAATAATAGCAATAACAATAGGTACAGTATGAAGATGGCTCAACGGTTTAAACATCCTTAACCCTTCTACGGCAGCAGAAACGGAGATGGGGGGTGTAATGATACCTTCTGCCAGAATAGCGCTTCCACCAATTACCGCGGGGTATAGCAGCCATTTTACTTTTGTTTTTTTGACAAGTGTATACAAGGAAAAAATACCACCCTCACCTTTGTTATCGGCACGCAAGGTAAGCATCACGTATTTCAGGGTCGTTTGCAAAGTGAGTGTCCACACAATACAGGAAAGTGCTCCTTTTACAATTTGCCCGTCAATAGCCGAATGCCCTACAATGGCATTGAGCACATATAAAGGAGATGTACCAATATCCCCAAAGATAATTCCCAACGTAACGAGCAAACTGGCAGCAGATATTTTATCGACGGAGTCTTTGTTCATCGGATGGGGACATAAATTATTGGATATGTTGCGAAGATAGGCAAAAAAATAAACTCATCTTCCCAGCATTTTTTTCGCATACATTTTCCCATATACCTTCAATAAATGCAGGAAACCTAAATTCTGATTCACAATGTATTTATTAGCGCTGGTCTTCAGATAGCTGATGGTTTGCCCATTGTAGCTGGGTTTTACTTCTTCTTTTGTTTTAATATTCAGCAGCGCATTTCGCAAATGCAATTCATCCGTTGCCATGTTGGACATCATGGGTGTATAGTAGTAACAATCTTTAAAAAAGTAATGTGTTACCTGCGACCATCTGCTGGAGCCAGCGGTGAGCACTGGCATTCCTCCATGAATGATGTTACTCGACCAGATAAGCACATCTCCCTTTTTTGCCAGAAAAATTTCCTTTTTATAAGGGCTTACGTTCATCAGCTGTTCAATAAAATCCTCATACTCTTTATAATTCTCATAGGATGTGGGGCTCGCACTCTCCCTGATTTGCGAAAAATCATATTCCGGCATTCGATGAGAACCCGGATAATAGAACAAGGGACCATTTTCAGCTGTTACATCTTCCAGTGCAACCCATGCACCACACATGTATCGGGCTGGCAAGGAACTAAAATGAATGGAATCGGAATGTCCACGTTGTTGGGAACCGGTACAAAAATTCAAAGTTTGAAAAGGAATGGCTTCTCGTCCATAAAATAGCTCCAGAATATCTATAATAGCGGGATAGCTGGCCAATTGTCTGGTAGGCTCTGAATATTGCCAGAAATCTTGTATGCGCGTGTTGTCACGCATGGTTTTTATTTCAAAATCCTTGTTAAATCCTTTCGTTTCTATATCCTGCCTTACCGCATCAACCAATTCCATGGGGATGAGGTTGGACAACTTTAAAAAACCATAATCATGGTAAAACTGAGCGCGCTTTTTTTGCTCAGAAGAAAGTTGCTTGGTTTCCAGTAGCTGTGAAAAGAAAGGGGATTCTATCCAGGGAGTATTAATTTTGAGCATGAGCAGTGAATTAATCTTTTCAAAGATAGAAAAGGTTTGGAAAGGCCTACACAATAGTAGCAGAAATCAAAAAGGGTTACAACCGTCGACGCGTTGTAACCCTTGTCCTTCCTGCTCCTTCTACTGGACTTGAACCAGTGACCCTCTGATTAACAGTCAGATGCTCTAACCAACTGAGCTAAGAAGGAATTTTCCTTTAAAAAGGAGTGCAATATTACTATGTTCAAAGCAAATATGCAATATATTTGTGCAAATATTTCTAAAAAATAACATTATGAGCTTATTAGTAGTAGGTTCGGTGGCCTTTGATGCTATTGAAACACCTTTCGGAAAAACCGATAAAATACTGGGAGGAGCAGCAACTTATATTTCCCTTGCAGCTTCTTATTTTACTAAAAATATCAACCTGGTTTCCGTTGTTGGTGGCGATTTCCCTTCAGAGCACATCAAACTATTACAGAAACATCATGTGAATACAGACGGTTTACAGATCCTAAAAGATCAAAAAACCTTTTTCTGGTCCGGAAAATACCATAACGACATGAATACCCGCGATACATTGGTTACAGAGCTGAATGTATTGGAGAAATTTAACCCGGTTGTGCCAGAAGCCTATCAAAACTGCGAATTTCTTATGTTGGGTAACCTGGCACCCATGGTACAGCAACAAGTATTAACACAACTTAAAAAACGCCCGAAATTGATCGTATTGGATACGATGAATTTCTGGATGGACATTGCACTGGAAGATTTAAAGAAAACACTAACCATGGTGGATGTGTTGACTGTTAATGATGCAGAAGCCCGTCAATTATCAGGCGAATACTCCCTCGTAAAAGCAGCTCAGAAAATCCTGAAAATGGGTCCTAAATACCTGATCATTAAAAAAGGGGAGCACGGTGCACTTTTATTCAATAAAGAACAAGTGTTTTTTGCGCCTGCATTACCTTTAGAAGATGTGTTTGACCCAACAGGAGCAGGTGATAGTTTTGCCGGAGGGTTTATCGGCTATTTAGCACAAACAAAAGATATTTCATTTGACAATATGAAACGTGCTATTATTTTCGGTTCAGCTACGGCTTCTTTCTGCGTAGAGAAATTCGGATCGGATAATTTAATAAACCTTACAAACGAACAGGTAGAATCACGTGTACAAGAGTTTGTGGACCTGGTTCAATTTGATATTTCATTGGTATAACCTCACCCCAACCCCCTCTCTTTGAAAAAAGGAGAGGGTTGCGTTGAGGTTACTTCGCAGCAGTAAATAACTCTTCTGCTTTTTTCCAGTTCACAACATTCCACCAGCTCGTAATGTATTCGGCTCTGCGGTTTTGATTTTTTAAATAGTAGGCGTGCTCCCATACATCCAGCGCCAGTACAGGTGTTCCTTTTGCTTCAACACTCGCTAAATTCATCAAAGGATTATCCTGGTTAGCTGTGGAAGTGATTACTAATTTTCCATCTTTAACAATTAACCAGGCCCAACCCGAACCAAAACGTTTAGTGGCCGCATCTGCAAATTGTTTTTTGAATTCATCAACAGAAGTAAATGTTGCTTTGATAACATCCGCTAATTTTCCGGTTGGCGCATTGTCTGCCGCATTGCCGGCATTCATCAATGTCCAGAATAGCGAGTGATTGTAATGTCCACCGGCGTTATTGCGGATAGCATCTGGCAATTTATCCATTTTTGAAAATAAACTCTCCAACGTTGGAGAAGCTCCTGTCAACGCTTT
>DASRRA010000580.1:0-2022 GCA_035696085.1 Bacteroidia bacterium
GTTCAGGATAATGCTTGGAAAACTGGTACGATCAATTTGCATAAAAATATCCGGTTGTATTTGTAATTCAATTTTTCGTTTGTAATGAAAAGAAGCGATGGTTTGTTTCAAACCTTCTGTGATATAGTCGGATAGGTTGACTTTTTCTTTGTATAAAGTATAGACGCTGTTTTCAATTTTGGCAGCCAGTAAAATATTTTCGACCAGATTGTTTAACCGATCCGTATCACTGATGGCATTGGCAATAATTTCTTTTTGCTTATCCCTGTCCAGTTCTCTTTTTTCCAATGTTTGGAGCTGTAATTTTGCGGAAGCGATGGGTGATTTTAATTCGTGTGTTACAGAAAGTAAGAAGTTATTTTGTTGTTGTGCCAGTTCAGCTTCTTTGATAAATGTTTTGCGAACCTGTGTAATCCCAAGTAAAAGTAGTGCAACAAACACACTCCCTTCACTGGCAATCATAATCCAACGCGTTTTTAGTTTGGCATTTAATTCATTTCCGTTGCGTTCAATTTCTGTGGGGGACTCACCGCGAAGGAGGTTTACTTCGGTTTTAAGGCTGTATACTTCATTGTTCAACTTCACCATCAAAAAGCTCCACCAAACAAATTGTATGATAATGTATACTACAAGCAGGTAAAACCAAAACAAAGGGCGAGACTTTCCTTTCTTATCCATGCACTAAAGATAAAAAAAATCAGGCTATGCATGTATAAAAAATAAGCCGGACGAAGCCGGCTTACTTGCAGATGGGGATGGACGAAAATTATTCGGCTCCTACCAAATCTTTTTCTTTCAGGTTTATTTTTACAAGTGCTATTAAGCGATCCATGTCAAATGGCTTGGACACAATTGCATCAGCTTTAATGGAGCTACTGAAAAGAATATCTTTATCCATTCCTGTTACCAGGATAACCGGAATATGTTTAAGTTCTTCATCGCTTCTTACAAAATCTACAATATCAAACCCACCTGTATAAGGAAGCATGACATCGGAAATAATCAAATCCACATCTGAATTGGCAATTACTTTAATGGATGTTTTATAATCACTGGTAATAATTACATTGTATCCTTCTCTTTTTAATGATCTGGAAATGGCAAGCGCAATATCCTCTTCATCATCAATAACTAAAATCGTTTTTGTGTTCATGTTTGTTCGGATTAAAAATTTATGCAGCTAGTAAACAAATATCCGGCAATAAATAAAAATGAATAACTACCTTTAGATCAGGATTTGTGAGTTAAGTGCTAAACCATTGCAAATGTTGAGTTTGAATTACATGATTTGGACAAACCCACAGACTACCTTCAGTTACTTTTAGAAATTAAATACCCTTATTTGGGAATTAAACTCCTCAATCCACATGAGTAATGATGTAATTAACGGACCTTTTTTAAGTCGGATCAGCGCCACGAAGCGATTGCTGTTGAGTGCTGCAGCAGCCATTTGCCTGGTGCCGTTATTATCGTTTACGGGCATTAATATATTTACCCGAATTATTCTGGGCTGGGATTTTTTCAATGTGATTATGATTGTTACGAGTTGGACTATTTTTTTTACGACTTCTTCCAAAGCTCTGGCAGCCTTCGCAGCGCAACAGGATGAAACCTTGCCCGCCAGTTTTACAATCATATTAATCAGTATTTGTATTAGCCTATTTGGCACTTTGCTGTTGATGCACCAAAACTATATTGTCGCAGATAAAAAATTACACACCGTTGCTTCCTACATGGCGGTTGCATTATCATGGCTGTTACTGCACACCATATTTACCTTAAGATATGCGCATTTGTATTTTATACCCAATGAAAACAATCAACCCTCCAAAGGGTTGATTATCGAATCGGACAAAGAGCTGGATTATATTGATTTTGCTTATTTTGCTTTTGTGGTCGGTATGACATTCCAGGTTTCCGACATTACTATAAACTCTCAGCGTATACGCCGATTTACGCTGGCACATGGCATAATCGCATTTGTTTTCAATACCATTATCCTGGCATTGGCAATTAGCACAT
>DASRRA010000581.1:0-1504 GCA_035696085.1 Bacteroidia bacterium
ATCGTATAAGCCATATGTTTGTACTTGTCAACTATAAATGCATACGGAACAGTGTCTCCGCTTCTTACTCTACTAATATAGACTTGTTCTTCTGTATTCTCCATCCATGGATAAGAGTAGAATATCAATCAATTGGTTACAAATTAGTCAATTTCTTTTGAGGGAAATTTTATTTAGAAAAGTGTATCCACAGGAAGAATACTTCTGTCTTATGGGTATGAATAATAAATCATTTAAAATAATCTAAAAAATATGGAAGCCATCACAAGAGACTTATTTGTATCAATTGCTGCATTTGCAGGAGTATTTGGAATAATTTATGTGTTTTCGATGACACGTTACAGAGAACGAATGTCAATGTTAGAAAGGGGAATAGATCCATCTCAGTTTGTGTCGCAGAGTAATTCCAAATCTCAAACTTTAAAGCTGGGAATGCTCTGCGTTGGGATCGCTATTGGAATTTTAGCTGGCAATCTACTATATAAGAACGACTGGCTGGACAAATCTGTGTCTTACCTGTCAATGGTTTTTCTATTTGGTGGCACAAGCTTAATTCTCAATTTTATCATTGACAGAAAAATCAAAAACTAAATCAATCCTTTGAACCTCCAAAATCTATAATCACATGCGCACAGCAGAACAATTAATTTCAATGTTTCTACTTTCGTTTTGTACATTTTCTAATCTTTTAATGGCTCAATCAGAAAAACAGAATTTAACAAGTGTTATTCTATCAAAGGACAGCCTTTTCTGGACAGCTTACAACGATTGTAATGTTGAGAATATGAAAAAATTCTTAACGGACGATGTAGAGTTTTACCATGATAAAAGTGGTTTAGAGCAAGGGATACAGAATTTAACTAACAGTTTGAAAAATAATCTATGCGGCAATGAAAATTTTAGATTAAGAAGAGAAGCTGTTGAAGGAAGTGCTAAAGTTTTCCCCTTGCAAAAATCAAATGTCATTTATGGAGCTATTATATCCGGTGAACACGTGTTTTATGTTCAGGAAAAGGGAAAGGAAGAAAGATTAGATGGTTTGGCGAAATATACTCAAGTATGGATAGTAAAGAACAATGACTGGAAAATGTCTCGTATTTTAAGCTATGATCATGGCCCGGCACCTTATATAAACCATCGAAAAGCTGTCAAGCTTTCAGACAACATTTTAAATCAATTTGCCGGACAATACACGGCTCCAAAAGCTGGACTATGCAAAGTTGAAATGCAAAATGGTTTACTGAACCTGATAATTGGTAATCAAAAATATGTGATTTATCCGCAATCAGAGAACAGCTTTTTTGTAAAAGAGCGTGACCTGACATTTGACTTTAGTAAAAATGAACAGGGAATTATTTCAAAGATGATAGTACGTGAGAAAGGAAAGGTTGTGGATGAAGCAGTGATAAAATGACATAATAGTAGTGAATAATTCGACTCTATAGAATAAAATTATCTACGGTGTATGCGCGGCACTAAGCATAACAAAATGCTTATGCAATAG
>DASRRA010000582.1:0-2839 GCA_035696085.1 Bacteroidia bacterium
AGAAAATATTTCTTTTAGTCATCCTGAATTTCATAAAAGAGAAGGCACATTAATGAGCAGTCGCAATGCAACAAGAAAAGATTTTGAACAGGTAATTGCCTGCATGAAAGAGGGGCAGATTACTCCGACTGCATATATTACTTATCGTGTAGCTTTTGATGATGTAATAGATGAATTTAAAAACTGGCTCAACCCTTCAAATGGAGTTATTAAAGCGATGATTGAAATGTCGTAAAACAAAAATTGATTAACCTGGTATTAAGTGAAACAACTACTTTCTATATTTTTTTTCTTTGTATCAGTTGCTGGCTTATCTCAAAATAAGACAAGCTTGAAACTCTGGTACAAACAACCATCTGGTAACATCTGGGAAAATGCGTTGCCCATTGGCAACGGAAGATTGGGTGCTATGGTTTATGGAAATGTAGAAAAAGAAACTATACAATTAAATGAGCACACAGTTTGGAGCGGCAGCCCTAACCGAAATGACAATCTTCTAGCGTCTGATTCCCTGGCTTCAATACGAAAATTGATATTCGAAGGCAAACAAAAAGAAGCTGAGCAAATGGCAAACAGAATAATACTTAGCAAAAAATCCCATGGACAAATGTTTCAGCCTGTTGGTAATTTTCATCTTTCTTTCAATGGCCATGATAACTATACAAATTATTACAGGGAACTGGATATTGAAAAAGCGATTGCGAAAACCTCTTATACAGTTGGAGATATTACTTACACTCGTGAAGTATTAGCGTCTTTTCCTGATCATGTGATCGTTATGCATTTAACTGCAAGCAAGCCGCATAGTATTTCATTTAAGGCTTCCTTCACAACGCCTCAGCCAAAAGCCACCATCGAAACAACAGCTTTAAAACAATTAGTGATCAAAGGAACAGCTATAGATCACGAAGGTGTCACCGGTATGGTTAAATTCAAAGGGATTGTACAAATTAAGCCTGAAGGCGGAAATCTTAGCTTAACCGATACTTCCATTCTTGTAAGCAATGCCAATGAAGCAACAATTTATATTTCCATTGCTACAAATTTTAATAATTACAAAGACCTTAATGGAAATGAAGATGAAAGAGTAACTGCTTATCTAAAAAAAGCAATTCAAAAAAACTTTGCTGAAATTTCAAAAGCTCATATTGCGTTTTACAAGAATTACTTTGACCGTGTAAAGTTTGATCTTGGAACAACTGATGCGGCCAACAAGCCAACAGACGAACGATTAAAAAACTTTAATTCTGTAAATGATCCGCAGCTTGTAACGCTTTATTATCAGTATGGTCGTTATCTGTTGATCTCTTCTTCACAACCTGGCGGACAACCGGCTAATCTGCAAGGGATCTGGAACAATAAAATGCGTCCGCCATGGGATAGTAAATACACAATTAATATCAATGCTGAAATGAACTACTGGCCTGCAGAAAAAACAAATCTTTCAGAGTTACATGAACCTTTTCTGCAAATGGTAAAAGATATGTCGTTTACCGGTCAACAAACGGCAAAAGATATGTATGGTACAAGAGGTTGGATGGCCCATCATAACACAGATATATGGCGGGCCACCGGCGCTGTTGATGGTGCATTCTGGGGCATTTGGAATAATGGTGGCGGATGGACAAGTCAGCATCTTTGGGAACATTATTTATATACTGGTGATAAAACTTTTTTAGCATCGGTTTATTCAGCGTTAAAGGGTGCTGCTTTATTTTATGCTGATTTTCTCATTGAGCATCCGAAATTTCATTGGCTGGTAATTTGTCCGGACATGTCTCCTGAGAATGCACCAAAAGCACACCAGGGTTCTTCCCTTGATGCAGGAGTAACAATGACCAACCAGATCATATATGATGTATTCACGACAAGCATCAATGCAGCAGCAATTTTAAATAAAGACAAAGCATTTGCTGATACATTAAAACAACTTCGTAGCCGCCTTGCGCCGATGCAAATCGGTCAATATGGGCAGTTACAGGAATGGTTAGATGATATAGACGATCCGAACGACAAACATCGGCATATTTCTCATCTCTATGGCTTGTTTCCTTCTAATCAAATTTCACCTTACCGTACCCCTGAGTTATACAGTGCTGCAAAGAATACATTAATACAACGTGGTGATGTTTCTACAGGATGGAGCATGGGGTGGAAAGTAAACTGGTGGGCAAGAATGCTGGATGGCAATCATGCTTATAAATTAATTCAAAACCAGCTTTCACCAGTTGATACTGCTACAAGAGGTGGAGGTACATATAATAATCTTTTTGATGCACATCCCCCATTCCAGATCGACGGCAATTTTGGTTGCACGTCAGGTATAACAGAAATGTTGATGCAAAGTGCAGATGGAGATATCCATTTGCTGCCCGCATTACCTGATGTGTGGCAAACAGGCAGCATTTCCGGGTTGCGTGCCAGGGGTGGTTTTGAAATTGTTAGTATGGAATGGAGGAATGCAAAACTTGTAAAGCTAATTATCAGATCAAGATTAGGGGGTAATCTTCGATTAAGAGTTCCCAATGAACTTACGCTAAACAATGGTAATACCCTAAAACTTGCGACGGGAAAAAATGTAAATCCTTTTTATCAAATTGAAAAGACGCAGGTTCCGATCATTTCGCCAAAAGCAATAATTACAACACCACAACTAAAAGGAACATTTATTTACGACTTGCCAACACAAGTCAACAAAACTTATACACTAATCATGAGATAGAATTAAAAACCAAACAATTCATATGAAAAAATTGCTTGTTACTTTACTGGTTTTATCTTATCAATTATTATTTGCTCAAAATGCAAAGATCAAAATTGATATTGATAGGACAATCGC
>DASRRA010000583.1:0-19369 GCA_035696085.1 Bacteroidia bacterium
TAAGTAATAATTTAAAGTGGTGGGATAAAAGTTATCCACCTACGCTAAAGCTTCAGCGGACGAGGTCCACGAAGATGGCGTAAGAACGAGGGTGAGAGCAAAAGCAAAAGTAAGAGCAACCCGCTTATACTTGCTGTTTACCATTCATGTATTTTGAGATTTATCTAAATTTTAAAATCACTTACTTTAATTAAAACAATTCCTATGAAAAACATTATCCTAAACCTCACTTTTTTAATTATTTGTAATTTTTGTATGGCACAAAAACCACTTCCTTCTTGTTCATTACCGGAAGCCAGCCAGTTTGATTTCTGGGTTGGCGAATGGGATGCTATTTACAGTGATACACTCAAACCGGCATTAAATAAAATAATCAAACCTTATAACAACTGCATCATCCAGGAAAATTTTTATGACCCCAACACCAATTTTCACGGTATGAGTATATCCGGTTATAATGCGCAAAAAAAGCTATGGCAACAAACGTGGGTGGATGATCAGGGCGCCTATATTGCGCTGACCGGAGAATTTAAAGATGGTAGAATGCAACTAAACAGTGAGCGTGTACAACAAGATGGTAAAAAAGTGTTGCTACGTATGTTGTATTACAATATTACCAAAGATAGTTTTGACTGGAGTTGGGACTCGTCCGTTGATGGCGGGGAGACATGGACTGTGAATTGGAAGATACACTATAAAAGAAGAGTATAAAATCAGTGTGAGTGAGTAATGACTATAGCTGTCAAAACTTGATATCTCCCAATATCGTATTGGTTGCTCCTAAATGATGCTGGATAAACCGTTTAGCAGTTGCCTCTGCCAGCAGGCCTGCCGGTGAATGTGTGAGCAATTGAAGTATGCTTTGCAGATCTTTACTGTTATTCACCACAAAGGCTCCACGTAAATGCGTTAGCTCTTTGGCTTCTTCAAATTTTTTGTAATTGGGACCAAACAATACCGGTAAACCGAATGCTGCAGGTTCTAAAATGTTATGGATACCTTTCCCGAAGCCACCACCGATAAAAGCCACCGTGCCGTATTGATATATCGAAGATAGCATTCCCATATTGTCAATGATGAGTACATCCGTTGCTTTTAGATCAGCTTCAGTAATTTTAGAATAGCGTTGCACTTTGTTTTTAAATTTGTTGAGTAGGAATTGAATCCGCGCTTCTGTAATTTCATGCGGTGCTACAATCAATTTGAATCCGGCCTTTGCAAAATCAAAGTCGGCTAATAGTTCTTCATCCTGTTCCCAGGTGCTTCCTGCAATAAAAAGCGGACGTTGCTCTTTAAACAACTCGATAACGGGTATATTTTTTGCATTCATTGCTACCTCGGCAACCCTGTCAAATCGGGTATCACCGGCCACCGTTGTGTTTTTAAAACCAATGCTGTTTAACAATTTTTGAGATTGTTCATCCTGCAAATAAAAATGATTGAAGGCTGTTAATTGAGAACGAAACCAGGATGCATACCCCTTGAAAAAATAATGGTCCGGCCTGAAAATACCACTAACAAGATAAGTAGGAATGGCATTGTTTTTCAATACTGTCAGGTAATTGAACCAAAATTCATATTTTACAAAAAAAGCTGCTGTCGGTCTCACGGTGGCAATAAATTTTTTAGCGTTGGCAGGCGTATCTAACGGTAGGTAAAATACATGATCCGCAACTGTATAATTTTTACGCACCTCATATCCGGATGGTGAAAAAAAGGTAAGTACAATTTTTATGTCTTCGTGATCCTTTTTTAATTTTTCGATGATGGGTCTTCCTTGCTCAAATTCTCCTAATGATGCACAATGAATCCAAATAACAGGGCTTGGGGAGCTTTGTATCTTTGATTTTAATTGCCGGAAAATATCTTTCCTGCCAGCTATCCATAATTTTGCTTTTGCATTGAAAAGAGAAGCAAAACGGATAAACGCAACATATAGGTAAATAAATAAAGTGTATAATAACCGCATCATTTATTTTTGGGAAGTCAGAAAATCAGTAGATATAGTAATTGTCAACTTTAACGCCTTTTTTGTACAAAGGCAATATCCAGGCTACCTTTAAACCAGTCAACACATCCACGCGCTTCTTGGTATCGCGTTGCATTTTATCAAAATCAAACTCTCGTCGATTCTGGGTAAAGCCCTCCATACATTCTAAACCAACGTAAAAATTGACTAAGCGATTTTTACTTAAAAAAACATATCCAAGATTTTGACTCAAGAGTAAGCCGTTTGTTAAGCGATCATATCCTTTTTTATAATTTTTATCCAGCTGTGGTATGTTGTTTCCGATCACTTCGATGCGTATTTTATGCTGAATAAAACCAAGTCCAAGGTTAGCAACCAAGCCACAATTGGGCCTTGCTTTCGAAAGGACAAACATCCTTCCAAAAGTACCGGAGACTGTAAAACCTCTTTCGTATAAACGTACATCGCCTTCATCACCCTCACTATTGATAAACACATTATCTTTTGTGATGTTATAAAAAGGTTTATCCTTTACAATCTTTCCAAATAAATAGCTGCCGTTTATACCAAACATCCAGTTATTTTCCATCTTAAACTCAGCACTGAGGTAAACCGAAGAGTTATTTCCAAAGCGTTCCACCATATTTTCTCCAGGCAGATAGTACCCGTAACCAGTGGCTACAATAGGCAGAAACATGGAGGTATCCTTAATTTGCCCAACCATTTTACAACTAAAAATAAGGACTAAGAAACTTGAAAATAAAGCCTTTTTCATATAATTTAATATAGCGCGAATATACGTTTTTTTCACAAGCCGGTGACGGGGAAAAAATGCCGCAAAGGTTTGCATAATTTCATTATCTTCGCATTCTTAATCTACTTTAAAAATCTATGGAAAAAACTGCAAAAAAAATACAGATGGTTGACTTAAAAAGTCAATATGAAAAAATTAAAACAGAAGTGGATTCGGCAATACAAAATGTGCTAGATAACACTGCATTTATTAATGGACCTGATGTAAAAGCGTTTCAAGCAGATTTAGAAAAATATTTGAATGTAAAACATGTAATTCCATGCGCAAATGGTACGGATGCTTTACAAATTGCTATGATGGCCCTGGATTTAAAACCAGGAGACGAAGTAATTACAGCGGATTTTACCTACGTTGCAACTGCTGAAGTAATTGGTTTACTCGGTTTAAAACCTGTTTTGGTAGACGTACTGCCAGATACATTTGAAATTGACGTAAAAGAAATTGAAAAAGCAATTACTCCAAAAACAAAAGCAATTGTTCCGGTGCATTTATTCGGGCAATGTGCCAATATGGAAGCGATCATGGCTTTAGCTAAAAAACATAATTTGTTTGTAATTGAAGATACTGCACAAGCAATTGGAGCAGAATATATTTTTAGTGATGGAAAGAAACAAAAAGCAGGAACCATTGGAACAGTTGGTTGTACATCCTTCTTTCCATCTAAAAATTTAGGTTGCTATGGTGATGGTGGTGCGATGTATACAAATGACGACAAACTTGCAGCAAAAATAAAAATGATTTCCAACCATGGACAATCTGTTCAATATGTGCATGACTCTATTGGTGTAAACTCACGTTTAGATACCATACAGGCTGCTATTCTACGCGTAAAATTGCGCGACCTGGATAATTATGCTGCTGCACGTAATAAAGCTGCTGCATACTATGATAAGGCTTTTGCAAATCATGCAAAAATAAAAACACCGGCACGTGCAAAATTTTCGACTCACGTATTCCATCAGTATACCTTGCAATTAAGCGGTGTGGATAGAACTGCGCTTCGTGAATATTTAGCAGAAAAAAATATTCCTGCAATGATTTATTATCCGATTCCATTGCATTTACAAAAAGCATATACGGATCCTCGTTACAAAGCCGGGCATTTTCCGGTAACAGAAAAACTATGTGCTTCTGTACTTTCATTACCAATGCATACAGAGTTGGATGAAGAAACTTTAAAATACATCACCACTACCGTTTTAGAATTTGTAAACAAATAATTTTTCCACCAATTACATTCCTTGTCTAAATTATGAATATAGCAGTAGTCGGAACCGGATACGTTGGTTTAGTAACAGGTACATGCCTTGCTGAAACCGGTAATCACGTTATTTGTGTCGATATCAACACTGAAAAAGTAAAGCAAATGCAATCGGGTATTGTTCCTATCTATGAACCCCACCTGGATCAGCTTTTTGAACGAAACATCAAACAAGGACGATTGACATTTACCACAGATTTAAAAAATGCTGTTGAAAATGCAAAAGTGATATTCCTTGCTTTACCTACACCGCCCGGTGAAGATGGCTCTGCTGATTTAAGTTATATACTTGGTGTTGCAAATGAACTTGGTAAAATTATTAAAGATTATAAAGTGATTGTGGATAAAAGTACAGTTCCTGTAGGGACTGCCGATAAGGTTCGTGAAGCCATTAAATCACATACCAAAGTTCCATTTGATGTTGTTTCCAATCCTGAGTTTTTAAGAGAAGGTTTTGCAGTGGATGATTTTCTTAAACCAGATCGAGTGGTAATTGGAGCGAGCGCTGACAAAGCAAAAAAAATAATGGAAGAACTATACAGGCCATATGTGCGTCAGGGTAATCCAATTATTTTTATGGATGAACGCTCAGCCGAACTTACAAAATATGCAGCCAATGCTTTTTTAGCTACGAAGATTACCTTCATGAATGAAATTGCAAACCTCTGCGAAAAAGTAGGTGCTGATGTGGATTCCATCCGTATTGGTATTGGAAGCGATGCCAGAATTGGAAAGCGTTTCTTATTTCCCGGTATAGGATACGGCGGAAGCTGCTTCCCGAAAGATGTTCAGGCCTTGGCTAAATCTGCGAAAGAAGTAAATTACGATTTCAAAATTCTGGAATCTGTCATGCAAATCAATGAAAAACAGAAGACCATTATCCTTCCAAAAATCAAAGACTATTTTGACGGAAATTTAAAAGGTAAAAAAATTGCATTATGGGGACTCTCCTTTAAACCGGATACAGATGATATTCGTGAAGCTCCGGCTTTGTATATTATTGATGAATTACTAAAAGAAGGTGTTCACATCAATGCATATGACCCGGAAGCAATGGTAAACGTAAAAAAATTACTTGGCGATAAAATCACTTATTCGAATGATGAATACGAAGCCTTAAAAGGTGCTGATGCTTTACTGATTGCAACGGAATGGAGCTTATTCCGCACACCTGATTTTGATAAGGTTGCCAAACTATTAAATAACAAAGCCATTTTTGATGGACGTAATTTATATGGTGTGAATCAAATGAGAGAACTTGGATTTCATTATTCTAGTATTGGCAGAGAAACTGTTAATGTATCATCAACCCAACCTGCATAGTCTGCAAAATTTATGAAAAGAGTTTTAATAACCGGTGCTGCCGGCTTTCTTGGTTCTCACTTATGTGATCGCTTCATAAAGGAAGGATATCATGTCATCGGAATGGATAACCTCATTACAGGTGATCTCAAGAATATTGAACATTTGATGAAATTAAAAAATTTCGAATTTTATCACCATGATGTTTCCAAATTTGTTTTCGTACCAGGCGAGTTAGATTATATTCTTCACTTTGCCTCTCCTGCAAGTCCGATCGATTATTTAAAAATTCCAATCCAAACCTTAAAAGTAAGTTCCCTTGGAACACACAATTTACTTGGATTGGCGCGCATAAAAAAAGCACGCATATTGGTTGCTTCAACCTCTGAAGTGTATGGTGATCCCTTGGTTCACCCGCAAACAGAAGAGTATTGGGGGAATGTAAATCCTGTTGGACCACGCGGTGTATATGATGAAGCGAAACGTTTTATGGAAGCGATGACCATGGCGTATCATACCTATCATGGTGTTGAAACACGCATCGTTCGTATCTTTAATACCTATGGTCCGCGTATGCGACTGAATGATGGTCGTGTATTGCCGGCATTTATAGGGCAAGCGTTGCGAGGTGAAGACCTGACCATGTTTGGTGACGGTTCACAAACCCGTTCGTTTTGTTATGTAGATGATTTAGTGGAAGGTATCTACCGTTTGTTGTTGAGTGATTATGTACAACCGATGAACATTGGAAATCCGAGTGAAATTACAATCAAACAATTCGGAGACGAGATCATTAAACTCACAGGAACTTCCCAAAAACTAGTATCCAAACCATTGCCAACAGACGACCCCAAACAACGCAAACCGGATATCACAAAGGCCAAGCAAATACTTGGCTGGGAGCCCAAAGTGAGCCGTGCCGAAGGCTTGAAAATAACCTATGACTATTTTAAATCGTTGTCTAAAGAAGAATTAAATAAAACAGAACATCGGACATTCAACTAATTTTTTTAAACCCGGTAAATGCAACTGCTTTACCGGGTTTTGTTTTTTATAATCATTTTTATGAAACACATTAAGATAACTGTAAGTGGAAAAGTGCAAGGTGTTTTTTTTAGAGCCCATACGCAAGAGGAAGCACAACGTTTAAAATTGAAAGGCTTTGTTCGGAATGAACCAAATGGGGATGTGTATATCGAAGCGGAAGGAGATGAACTGGTATTAAACCAATTGGTAAAGTGGTGCCAGACTGGGCCACCAAAGGCTAGTGTAACGGATGTGAAAGTGAAGGATGGGGATGTGCAGTTGTTTTCAGAGTTTTCTATTAAGCGGTAGTTTTTTATTTATCTTCATGGTATGAAATTCAAATGCACATTTTTTTTCCTGATTGCAGCTGTACTTGCAACTACTGCACAAACAAAAATCAGTTCCGATTCATTACAAAATGAACTTACGTTACATTTTAAAATATATCCGCCAGAAGCACAACGTTACAGTAGTGTGACAACTTTTGGAGAAGCTAAAACGTCATTTGATAAAGCGCAAATGGATAAAGAGCTGCTGTTATTTGAAGGCATAAAAAAATCGGAACTTATCCACCATCCGAGTATGGATATTCTTGATTTGTGTCACAACATATCCATTTACAATCCGGAAAAAGGAAATGAATTTCTTTCTTTATTAAATGTACCACTGGAAGACCCTGAATTACTCGTTCCCTTTTATATGCAAATTATTTTTGCAGGTCAATTTGGCGAGCAACTCATGTTAAAAAATTTAAACTCATCCGACCCTTATTGGCAAAGAGACTGCGCGGGTTACTTAGGTTCATTTGCCATATTTGAATCATCTCTACCAACAATCGAAAAGCATATTCTGGCAACAAAAGATCCAGAAGTGCAGCAAGACTTAATTGGAGCACTTACCTTCATTAGCAGTTTAAAATCGATACCAATTATTAAGAAAATCACCGAGACAACAAAAAACGATACCACACAAAGCAAAGCCATTTTTGCTTATACAGAACTAAGCGGATACGACGGATTAAAATACATTGAAAAAATAGAACCCGTCGGAGAAGAATCAACACGTGAACAAAAGGCCAGTATAAAGTGGATAAAAGAAGAAACCAATGCAAAAAACAAATATGGTGTAGTTGTTAAGAGCGATGCTAATTTTATTCTGCGGTTCAGTACTGTACGCTCCCCTGCAATGATTTGGCTGGAAAAAGAAAAATTACTGGATACAGCGAAAGCTTTGCATCCGATACCTTTTACTCCTGCTCAAAAGAGTGAACTGATTAAATTACTCATTGAATCAAAAGGTTTTGGATTAGAAGCTGTAAAAGGGCAATTATTTTTGAGCCTGCGAAAATCAGATATGCCCGCTTTACTAGAGTTAAGAAAAAGCTGTGTGTACTCTCCCAATACATTTTCCTTTGGAAGGCTTTCCACAGTAGGGATGTTTATTCGTTACCTCAGAAGAACAACCTAATCATTATCGTTAAAAAACTACATTCCACAACCATTGGGCAGTTTCTTCCCTAATGCAGTGCCACTGGATTTCTCAGCTTTGCTAATTTAAAGCCCATTAGGGTCATACTATCAACTGGTAAAAAATTTGAAGACTTCACTTGCAACCCTCGATCTGATTTTTTATATTTACTTATTAGCTTGAAAAAATGTTGCTCTCTAACTTATTCCATACCGATCATTGGTGCGTAAAAGGCATCGTAGATGCCCCTGCAGATGAGGTTTTCACACAAATGTTGGAAAACCTATCTCCTTCTGCTTATAAATTACTCAAATTAAAAAAACTGGATGATACCTTTCATGCTGTGGATACCAAGCATTTTGAAATAAATGCCAGCAAACGAAGTATTATTATCCGCGGCAGTTATTGGTATGAAGGTGTTTTCTTTGCAACGCCTATAGGCAACTCTACGTTAATTACTTATAGAGTAAATAACATCGGCGAGAAATCCAATATTTTACCAGGCCTTAGTAAATGGTTGATTCCTCTGTGGCAGTTCAACCTACCACGAAAAATGCGCAAGCACCTACAGGGATTTATTCAGCAAATTGCTAAACAACTGAGATGTCATGCGCATTTAGAACAACTTCGTTATTGAACCAATCTGGGTTTGTCTCAAGATATTCGACTCTATTAACTTCAAATCTCGTCCCGTAGCTGGCTTAATGTTAGAAACTTTTTATATTTGCTCTAACCCACTTTAGCCATGAAACTAACACATATTTTTTTTCTTTCAGCTTTTGTTGCCATTGCTTTGGTAGCCGGTATGTTCGCCAACTCCAAAGTAAGCGATAAAATGAGAAAGGCCATTTACGGAAGCAACCCGATTGCCGGTAAATTTTACGCCGTCAATGGTATTCAACTATATTGCGAAACGTATGGCTCCGGAGATCCCCTCTTAATGATACATGGCAACGGTGGTGACATTACCGCTTTCTCCAATCAGATTCCTTTCTTTTCCAAACATTATAAAGTAATTGTAGTGGATAGCCGAGCACAAGGAAAATCAGTAGACCCGTCCGACTCGCTTACCTATGAACAAATGGCTGATGATTTTGCAGCTTTGTTAACTGCCTTAAATGTTGACTCTGCTAATGTATTGGGTTGGAGCGATGGTGGTATCAATGGATTGCTACTGGCTATGCGCCATCCGGATAAGGTAAAAAAATTAGCCATAACAGGAGCCAATCTGGAGCCCGATACCAATGCAGTAGATCCTGCAATTATAAACGAGATTATGCCTTATTACCAGGAATCAAAAAAGGAGTCGCAGGCAAAAGCGCTGAAAAATAATATGGATTCCACTAAATTCAAACTCCTCCGATTATTAATGGAACAGCCTCATATAAGGCCTGCTGATCTTCAAAAAATTTCCTGTCCTGTGCTTGTCATTGGCGGTGATCATGATTTAATTCGCCCAAAGCATACCTTGCAAATATTTGAGCACATCCCTAAAGCTTATTTATGGATTGTACCAAATAGCGGGCATGGTACCCTCATAGAGCATGTAACTGAATTCAACGAACAGGTTCATCAGTTTTACAAAACACCTTTTCAGGACAGAGGGAAATTATCAATAAAGGATGTATAATATTATTATTATACTTTCTTAAACTTAAATTTTTTGAAAAGTGTCATCGTGATCGCCTTCCCATCTTTGCTATCAAATACGATAGATGCTCCATCATCAGGATTGATAAATTGATTGTCGCCCATGGGTGTCAGTTTGTATCTATAACCATTATCATTACCCACCAATACCCCCTGTACTTCTTTAAATTCAATCTTCCACATTTTTTCTCTGTCTGATGTAGGATTAGCAATTACATAAGTACCTTCCAGTTGCTTCAACTTTTCAATAGGTACTTTTGTAATCAACTCATCTGTATTCACGCCATTCTCTTTCAATACCTCCATAGCGCCGTTATTATTTGGGTTTAATTTCAACGATTTTTTATAATTCTCAATTCCTTCTGCTTTATTTCCCAAAGCTAACAATGCTTCTCCATAGCTATCGTAGGTATTAAACGCTTCTGGAAATGCTTCCGTACTTATTTTAAAAATTGCCGCAGCTTCTTTTGCTCTATCCGATTGCAAAAAATAATAACCAGCCCAAATTAACTCATTTTCATCATTATAATAGGTACTTGAATCTTTAATTGATTTATAATAAGCGAGTGCCTTGTTGATTCCTTCTTTTTCCATCACACGTGCAAGTGAATTAGGTATTGATTTTTTAGGAAAATCATATGATTTATCGTGCAAAATCCCGAAAATAGATTCTACCATTCTAAGAAGCGGAGTACGACCGGTGTTATTTAGTAATATAACAGCTGACTGTTCCGATGGAATTCTGGTAATCAGTGTACTGAATCCATTGATGCCACCACTGTGCTGAACAACATCCACTTCTTCAGTCGTATTCCCTACTTTAACTTTACCTATATCCCAACCATAACCATATTTATAGGGTCCACCCGATTGAATGTAGCCTGTAAATATTAGGTGCAAATATTTTTCAGGAAGTAATTTGTCTGTATACAACGCCTGATCCCATAAGTACAGGTCTTCTACAGTAGAATAGAGTCCTCCTGCAGAAAGGGGAACAGACATATCGATGTAACTTGCGTTTATAATATTGGTGCCTTGCATCTCATAAGCTCCTGCTCTATTTTTCAAAATGGTTTGATTGCTGTCATACCCAGAATTTTTCATTCCAAGTGGTGTAAATATTTTTTCCTGTATTAGTTTTTCATATGACTTACCGGTTACCTTCTCCATGATATAGCCTAACAGGATATAGCCAGAGTTACTATAATTGTATTTCTCGCCTGGTTTAAATTCAAGTGTTGAATCTGCAAATTGCGCCACTAGTTCTTCTGGAGTATGTGGCCGGTATACTTCATTTTGATAGCTTGCAAACGAAGTCAGATTGGGCGTCCCAGATGTATGTGTCAGCAAGTGATGAATCGTAATGAGATCAGCGTTTTTTTTTGGATAATCGGGAAGATAGGTGGAAATTGGAACATTAAGTTTTAGTTTACCCTCTGCCACGAGTTGTAAAATGAGCATGGCCGTAAATTGTTTACTCACAGAGGCCAATCGAAATTTAGTATCTGTTTGATTGGGAACATTCCATTCCATATTTGCAAACCCAAATGCTTTCTTATAGATAATCTTTCCTTTTTCGGAAACCAGTACTGTTCCATTAAATTTCCCGTAGTTAGAATACATGGTCATCAGCTGGTCAATTTTTTCAATTTTGGTTTGCGCAAAAGAGGTTTTAGAAACCAGTAAAGCAAAGGCGCCCAGAAAAGCAATCCTCAAAATAGTTGTAGTTTTTTTCATACGTAGTTTGTTTTTTTGTTTGTTGTTAGGAGTGTAAATATAAAAATTGGGTACTATAAAATGTAAGGAGAACGTAAAATTAAGGCGAATCGTATTTGTCATTTTTCTATAATGCAGAATGCTTAAAAAAGATACAATACAGCCTCTGGTTATTTGTTATCTTTATAAACGCGGCTGAATGGCTATCATCCCTATGCGATCATTGTTAATTCTATTTCTTTGCTTTCTCTTATTCCCTCTTCCAATGAAGGCGTACGCTACGATTACGCATACGTCATCGAAAAGTCATTTTATGGAGCAATCGAAACCTAAAAAGAAAAAAAAGAGGAAACATAAAAAGAAGGGTAAACATAAAAAGAAAGGCAAGCACAAAAAGAAACACAAGCACAAAAAAAAGCATAAAAAGAAGCATTCTAAGCCAAGGCTTATACCAGGGAAGAAATATACGGATAAGAATAGAGGAATACTGTAAAACAGTGTGAGGGTGAGGGTGAGAGTGCGAGCAAGAGCAAGAGTGAGAGCAAGAGCAAGAGCAAGAGTGAGCTTGAGAGTGTGAGTGTGAGTGCCAGTGTGAGTATAGAGGGTTTTAATCCCATCGCCCCTCATACGGATCATAATTGCAGGCTTCCTGATGGTGCCAATATCCATCTTCTTTAGGGTAAGGCACCCTATTATCCACACACATATAACGATACTCACAATCTTTACAAACCTCACAACGCTCTTTGTTCACAAACCATAACTTTTGAAAAGCAGGTGCTTTGATAAGTTCCACCAGTTGTTCTGCTTTGCTTATGGCTTGTATCCAGCCATGTATTTCCTCACATTCAAGAGCGTTTTTAATTTCCCCTTTCTCTCCTATAAATAGTTTTCGGTTGAAATAGGTATGATTGTATTGCCCTTCACTAAATAACGATAAATTGGTATTAAACTGTTGGGGATGCTTTCTGTTGTTCGATTTCAATTTATTTCTGGTAAAGAAGATTTTGTTTTCCAAGTTTCTTTCGAGCGGTGAATTTTCAAACAATATGTATTTTAGTTTTGGCTGCCGCATTAAAAACAATCCAAAATCATCTGTATCATATTCCAACTCATAGGGAACAATCATTTGCAAAGAATGCATACCCGACAAATGTGCTAATTCTATCAATACCATTAATTGCGCACTGGTAATAGTTGATTTCAGGTGAAATACCACATGCCTGCACATCAATACATCTAGGTATTTCAGCATCTTGCTAAACGCAAAAGGGCATATCAATTCGTTACTTCCGCTTAATTCAATAAGCGCATTGGTAATTTTAGAAGGGTGTTCCCATTTATAAAATGCTGCTTCTTTGAGTTGTTTATCGCTGGCTATTTTTGTTTCAACTATTAATTTATGTGATTTCAATAATTGTAACCCAAGTTCACTCACTTGTTCCAGATCGAATCGTTTAAACTCAATCGATTCAAACAAGTCCGTTTTTAAAATTCGTGTATAGGTTTGCCTTTCGATATCGTAAAAAATGATATGCTTAAAACCCATTACAGGAATACAATTCGGGTATAATCTATTCATGCAAAAAAAACAATTGGTTTATAAAACGAATGAATACCAGCTGCATGATCATTGTATAGCCAGAAAAAAAAAGTATTGGACTTTTCCTTTTTGAGTAATCGGATAAATTGGAAATTAATAGGTAAAGCTGGCATTCTCTAAAAATTTTAATTCTTTTCGCATTAAATACTGAGCTATTTTTTCTTCCAGGAAGTAATGTCCTAAGTCCGATACCCAACCAATCTGTCCTGTTGGGTTTATCTCCAGGAAATAGTAAATTCCTGCTTGATCCTTTATCAAATCTATGGAGCCAGTTTGAAGATTCAGTTGTTTCATCATCCTGCGTAATTTTTCTTGTAATTCATCCGGTAATTGGTATTTTGCGTAGCGCAGCTGTTCGGTCATTGTTCTGTAGTCAATCACCTCCTGCTCACTTGCACAAAGCAACATGGCTAATGAATAAAATTTTCCATCCAGGTAAAAACTTCTAATCTCCATGACTTTTTCCTGTTGATATTGAAATAACGAAGGAAAGAACCGATCCGGCAAAGCACTGGGTTGAATGCGATTGACTTTCAAATCGAAATAAAAGGAATCTGAATCCTGGAACAATACATTTTCCTGTATGGATTTCGTTATTAAAAAAGTTTCCGGGTCCTCCACATATTCCAACACCTGACTTTTACAGTTCCGGATAAAAGTGGATGGCACATGCAATCCACATTCAGCGGCAACTTTCAGTTGTTTCAATTTGTTCAAAGGATGTTGCATTAGATTTCCTAAGCACTTTTCTGAAATCGCCTCATAAAAAAAATGTACAAGGGTTTTAAATTCATAAGATAAGTGTGTTCGGATCAAAGATTCCGACAGACCTTCCTGCTCATAGTCTTCACATCTTTCTTTCAATAACCCGCCTCTAAAAAAGAAAACACTTACCTCGTTTACTTTTAAAATACTTCCATCTTTCAGTTTCAACTGAACATCTGCCACGGCTTCATTGATGGTTACAGATAATTGCCGGTAATCTTCTTCTTCCAGATTAATTCTTTTTGTTTGACAGTTATGTGCCATCAACCATTCCATCACATCATTTGTAACAGAATCGCCAGGGTAGCTTAATATGACGATCATTTAATTTTTTTTAAAATAAAATCTATTGTAGTCGAATCCTGGAAACGATAGGACCATTTAGTGAAACCGCTATCGATGTTGAAGTAGGTTTGTAAGGTGTTGTGTCCACCTTTTTTGGAGTCTGCCGTTGCACTAACCCGACAAAAATAGGGTATCGTGTCATGTATGTAATTTACCGAGTCAATTTCATACCTCCATGTTATTTTACTGCCTTCCAACTTTCCCCAATTACCACGAGGGATATATAGATATTGTTTGGATTTTCTTCCTTTTACTACCTGCATTGGAATAAACGGGAATGGCGCCGCTTCCAAACATTCAAGTGATTTGCTGCGAGGAGGATGAAATTCAAAATAATGACCACTTTCTGTAAAACTAGTAAATTCCGGTCTAAAGTTTCCAATGCTATCATATCCAAAATCGGTTAACTGTTCCGTTGTAAGATCCTTAGGATTATAGTGGTATTTATACTTTATTTTTGACTCATTTGTATTAAAGGAGCCAGGAATAACGATCATTTCTAAATCAAATTGAATATGCTTTTTATTTTGCCATTGATTCACTTCAAAAATAAAAGAGCGATTAGTTGTATATATTTTATTGTCATCATTGGATGGCGAAGCAATGTTTGTAATTCCTTCCGTATCAATCGGGCTGGAATCATGTTTCGTTTGTGTTCCTATAAAATGAATGGCGAGCCCACATGAACAAAGTGAGGTTATAATTATAAAAAATTGAATAACATATCTTATTTTCATACAATTACATTTTACAATAAATGCCAACCACAGCTGCTACGGGACTGTGATTGACATTTATTAATTTTTACTGATTACCCGAAGTATTGCTTTCAAGACCGATTCTAATATCCTCGTTACTTTTTACCCCGTCAAAGAAACCGGAAAACTTAATTACAACATCAGACCCCCCAGTAATCTGATCTAAATTTTTTACTTCAAACTCTTTTAAATTTTTCATTGTGCTAAATTATTAATTTATTTACCTACTCTGTTAAAGCTTTTCGGTATCCGCTTTCATTGATATTGCAATATCGCTGATAAAAATTTGAAGCTGATAGAATTACTTTCTAAGAATATACCTGTTCTGCTGACGGCAAAAATCAATTTCATGACCTTTGTCTTTTAGTTTTCTTACCATTCTTCTGGCGGTTCGATCACTAACATTTATTCTTGATGCAATATTGCCGGGGGTGCATGCTCTGCCCTTGTCAATTAGTTCCAGAACATAATAGATTCGTTGTATTTGCTCTTGATATTCCATTGTTGGAGATTTATAAAAATGGTTAAATTTTTAATTCGATTATCTGCAACAAATGTGTAGTGATGTAGGAAGGAAAAAAAATAATTTATATCTAGAAGCAGATATATTATTTGAAAGTGGAAAAAATTGATTTGTATGGAATGGTTCCCAAAAGTTATTTTACAGTAGCTTCACAAGCGGGGCGCTTTTTCACATATCTATCATAGTGCAGCAGTTCTTTGAAACTTATTCATCATCTTACTCCTTCTTCTTCTTCAATCCTTTCGGAAAATCAGGTTTTGCAATATACACGCCATTCATAGGATTTTCAAGGCCTGGTGTATCTCTCAGATAAAAATACATATGCGTTTGCTTCAACGCTTCATCCACTTTTTTATCTGTTTTTTTAAGTAATTTTTTAGAGACTGCAAATTGCATCGTTGCATCACTTTCTGTAATGCAGGTTAAGACCGTCATGTCTTCAATTTCAAAACTAAACGCTTCGTTATTTGGAAAGTATCCGGCTAACGTATAGGTGACGTTGTTTTTAATTTTGAAATCCTTTATCGGCTCCGATACTTTTAATTCATCCTCCCACAAATACTTAATGTTATCTTCCGACTCTTCTCCCCCGTATAAATCGTCGGCTAATCCCTGATTGAATTCTGAGTTAATCAATATAAAATGTAAATGTAAATCCATTGTTTCGTATTTAAATTTTACTGTGCAGGCCAAAGCTTTAGCGTAGGCCTATTTTAGTGATGCGCCTTTTGCTGAATACCATGGTAATATCTCAGCAATCAATCTACCGGCTTTTACCATTGGATCTTCATTTACCAATTTTTCTGCTTCTTCTTTTGTTGGTACATTGTATACGCAAATTCCTCTCAACTCCCCTTTGCTCATGATCGGTCCGGCCAGGTCCATTTTCCCGGCATCTGCCATTTTATTCAAATGTGTCATGTGTCCTTCCTGTAATTTTCTCAAGGTGGTAGAGTCTTGATCCTGGTTAGGCCCTTTTTTCAAAAATACCAGGTAATACGTTTTCATTTCGTATTTCTTTTCCGAAGGCCTTTCCTGTGCAAAAGCAACAGTCGTTATACAAACTAAAAAAGCAATTAAAAATTTTCTCATTGGTTATTGTGATTTTGTTTGGTTCCAGGTTTTGTAATCTGCGTTTTGAACAGGTCGGTTAGGCTCTACTTCCCTCAAAGGTTCACACACCTTCCAGCTTGCTCTGCAATCAGCCGGTAATTGTTGATACAAGCGCGTTCCTTCTGTTTTCCATTTGATCATTTCATCACTCACATCTCTGATCACCTGTGCCGGATTCCCCACCAACACTTTTCGTTCATCAATACGTGCATTGGTCGGTACAAAACTTAAGGCTCCTACAATACAATTATCACCAATCACTGCGTTATCCATAATCACGGCATTCATACCGATCAACACATTCTTTCCGATAAAGGCGCCATGAATAATAGCACCATGGCCAATATGAGCCGCTTCCTTTAAGACTACTGTTGTTCCAGGAAACATGTGTATGGTACAATTTTCCTGAACATTACATCCATCTTCAATCACAATTTGTCCCCAATCACCGCGTATAGCTGCACCCGGACCAACATACACATTCTTCCCAATAATTACATTGCCTGTTACAGCGGCTTGCGGATGAATGAATGCACTTTCATGCACAACCGGCTTAAATCCATTGAATTCGTAAATCATATTGTTTTAGATTTTAGATATGAGACATGAAATTTGAGACATTAGACTGATTTGATCTCACGTCTCCAAATCTATTTATACTCTTTCAATTATAACGGCATACCCTTGTCCAACTCCAATACACATCGTTATCAATGCATATTTTTTATTTTGTTCCTGTAATTCAATTGCTGCGGTATTTAAAATACGTGCACCGCTCATTCCTAAAGGATGACCCAGTGCTATTGCACCACCATTGGGATTAATGCGAGGGTCGTTATCAGCCAGTTTCAAGGCACGTGTACAAGCCAATGACTGTGCGGCAAATGCTTCGTTCAACTCAATTACACCAATATCGTTCATAGTTAAACCTGCACGCTTCAATGCAAGTTTACTCGCTTCTACCGGACCAATGCCCATGATACGAGGCTCCACGCCTACTACTCCACTGGAAACAATTCTTGCTAATGGTTTCAATTTAAAATTTTTAATGGCATTTTCAGAAGCTAGCAATAGTGCTGCTGCTCCATCATTCAAACCTGATGCATTTCCTGCTGTTACGGTTCCGCCTTCTTTTTTGAAAGCAGGTCTTAGTTTAGCCAATACATCCAATGTCGTATCCGGACGGATAAACTCATCCTTATCAAACAATTTCACATCACTTTTTTTGTGTGGGATTTCTACTGCTACTATTTCTTTTGCAAAGCGTCCTTTTGCTTGCGCCGCTGTTGCTTTTTGCTGACTCCACAACGCAAATTTATCCTGATCGGCTCTGCTAATGTTGTCGCGAACAGCTAAATTTTCTGCTGTTTCGCCCATGGCATCTACACCGTATAATTCTTTTAATTTTGGATTTATAAAACGCCATCCAAAACTTGTATCAAACAATTGTTGGTCTCTTCCAAACGGTGCACTTGCTTTGGAAAGTACCCAGGGGCCACGCGTCATATTCTCTACACCTCCTGAAATCAATAAATCCATTTCACCTGTTTGAATACAACGTGCTGCTGCCATCGAAGCCGATAAACCCGATGCACACAAGCGATTCACTGTTTCACCAGGAACAGTATATGGCAAACCCGCCATTAGCAAAGCCATACGGGCCACATTACGGTTATCCTCACCTGCCTGATTAGCACAACCCAGGATCACATCTTCAATAGCTGCCGGATCGACCGTAGGATTTTTTTTTAATAATTCTTTTAACACCAATGCAGCAAGGTCGTCAGGTCGAACAACAGAGAGCGTTCCGCCAAAGTTGCCAATAGGTGTTCTAACGCCGTTAATAATAAATGCTTCTTTCATTCTCAAAAATAATTAAGTAAATAAATGACGCATGTGCGTTATGATTCAAACCATTGTTTGGCCGTACGGTACACTGTACCTTTAAAAAGGGCCACCACTTTTTCTTCCTGATTTTTTACAGTGATATGATACACAGCGATCTTGTGGGACAAGCTCACTTCTTCAGCATCTGCAATCAATACATCGCCTTCTTTTACGGGTTCTACATGCGAAATACTGGTTTCTACAGAAACACTTTTACGCCCATGCGAGTTGGAAGCAAATGCCAATGCACTATCGGCAAGCGAGTAGGTAATTCCTCCATGTGCAATGGAAAAACCATTCAGCATCTCTTTGCGAACCGTCATTTGTAACTGACAACGCCCTTTTTGAATGGCTAATGGTTCAATTCCCAACCAGCGACTGAATAGATCGGTTTTGAGCATTTGCTTCACTACTTTAATTGCAATAACATCCTCCATTGACTTTGTAAAACTGAAATTCTTACAAAGGTATCAAAAGAACTGAATTTTTTACGATTCCAGCTGTACTTCCTTTTCCAACTTTAGCGCTATCAAGGCTTCAATTTCATCCAATGAATTGTACAACTCCTCAAAGGATTCAATTACAAAATATTCTTCCTGTATGCGATCTGTTCTGAAACTTGTACTAAAAACAGTGGCCACATCAAACGCGCTCCGCTTTGCTCCTTCACTCAGGCAAAACTCTGTTTCGCCTTTGGATGAGATAATTCCGGCACCATAAATTTTTAACTCTCCATCTTCCTTGATCAATCCAAACTCAATGGTAAACCAGTATACACGTCCCAGTAACTCCACTATTTCAGGATTGTTGATATGCTTCAACGCAATATCACTGATGCCTTTAAAAAAGTTCACGTAGTTTTCATTGCACAGCAAAGGCACATGCGCAAACACGTCATGAAACATATCCGGCTCTTCCAGGTAATCCAATTGTTCCATCGAACGCAGCCAGCAAGTAGATGTAAATTTCTTTTGAGAAAGAAATTCAAAAAATTCTTTTTGCGGGCTAATATTGGGTACTACCTTCAAACTCCATCCGGTGATGGATTGCAGGATTTTATTTACTTCTTTAAAGTCAGGTATTTTATCATTCGAAAATTTTACCTGCTCAATCGCTTTTAAATATTCTTTAGATACGATGGGACGAAGAATTTTCATCTGTCGATCAAAT
>DASRRA010000584.1:0-3399 GCA_035696085.1 Bacteroidia bacterium
AATTGTTGCTATTTCGGTCGTGTAAACTTTAATATTGATCTGGAAAAAACTATATATTAGTTGAAACATTTTTGAAAATAGTAACGTAAAGACATTTGATCTAAAAATTACCCCGCCTTATGAGACAACTCAAAATTTCAAAACAGGTTACCAACAGAGAAACTGCTTCCTTAGATAAATACTTGCAGGAAATCGGAAAAGTTGACTTAATTACCGCTGATGAAGAAGTTGAATTAGCACGAAAAATAAGATCGGGTGACCAATATGCACTTGAAAAACTTACCAAAGCAAATCTTCGTTTCGTTGTCTCCGTATCCAAGCAATACCAAAATCAAGGACTTAGCTTACCAGATTTGATTAATGAAGGAAATTTAGGTCTTATAAAAGCTGCTCAACGTTTTGATGAAACAAGAGGTTTTAAATTTATCTCTTATGCCGTATGGTGGATTCGTCAATCCATCTTACAGGCTTTAGCTGAACAATCCCGTATCGTACGATTACCCCTTAATAAAATTGGTTCCATCAATAAAATCAACAAAACATTTTCTAAACTCGAACAAGAGTTTGAACGTGAACCTAGTCCGGCTGAAATTGCTGTGATGCTAGAAATCTCAGAAAATGATGTGAAGGAATCCATGAAAAATACGGGACGACATGTATCCATGGATGCTCCGCTTACTACAGGTGATGAAAATGCAGGTAGTATGTATGATGTAATGGAAGCAGATGACAGCCCAAGCCCTGAAAATGGCTTGTTGCATGAATCACTAAGAAGAGAAATTGAACGAGCCCTGCACACCTTAACACCGCGTGAAGCAGATGTTGTTCGTTTATACTTTGGATTGGGTGGAGAACATGCGATGACATTAGAAGAAATTGGTGAACGCTTTGATTTGACGCGTGAACGTGTTAGACAAATAAAAGAAAAAGCGATTCGTAGATTAAAACATACGTCGAGAAGTAAAATTTTAAAAACATATTTAGGATAATTAATTGGTGGTTTAATTAATAGTTGGATTGAGGAAAAAGAAACAGTTGTTCGTTACTGTTTCTTTTTTTTATTTTGATACTTATGACTTTACAATATATACTTGAATTAGCAGGTACCTGCTTTTTATCTATTTCCGGATCCCTTGCTGCTAACCGCAAATCAAAACCAGACCTATTTGGTGTGACTATTATTGGGTTTGCTACTTCGTTAGGAGGTGGTAGTTTGAGAGATGTTCTACTGGGCAGCTATCCCCTAGTTTGGGTAAAAGACGTTTATTTTATTTATGCTGTACTGGCAGGTGTTCTACTTGCAAATATTTTTTACAGCCCACTCATAAAATTAAGACGCACATTTTTTTTATTCGATACGCTTGGAATTGCTATGTTTACCATATTAGGAACGAGAAAAGCGCTTTTATTTGATGTTCATCCTTTCATTGCAGCCATCATGGGAATGCTCTCCGCAGTAATGGGCGGTGTTCTAAGAGATGTTTTGACGAATGAAATTCCGATTCTATTCAGAAAAGAAATTTATGCAACCGCCTGTTTAGCTGGAGCAATTGTATATTTAGTATTAATTTACATTGGTGTAAATATCACTGCAAGTATGTTAATTGCAATCACATTTATTTTGATCATCCGAATCTGGGCCATCAAATACAATATTGCATTACCTAAATTTAAAGGTGTGGCAGATGATTCATCAGCAACAGAATCATAATCTGCTGACAAATCCAGATTTAATGAAAGTCTTGTAACTGTTGTTCATGCTGCAATGCAAGTACATTATTTTTTAAATAATCGGCTAACAATTCTTCTACATCTTCCGCTAATGAATAGTATTCTGTGTCCAATTCATCCAGTATGTCTACGAAGTCCTCGTCAGAATTTTTTATTTGCTCCAAGGTTCCTTCAAATACGTGTTTTCTGAACTCATCCGGTGTGTACAATTCACAGTTTACTTCATTTAACGCACCTTTCAGAATCATAAAACTTTTAATGGCTTTTATCATCCATAAATTTTCCAGCGCCAGGTAAGCAAACTGGCCCTGAGGTTTTGAGAAATACAAATGAAAACCACCTTTAAACAATTGCTGGTGAAAATTTACAACTGTGTAGATTACTTGTAAATGTTCAGGAAGCTGTAAAATGTGTTTGTACCAGGTATTTCTATCTTTCAGGATAGATTTATCGAGATCCTTTACTGCTTCTTTGTAATAGATGTCAATTAATTTTCGATTTTTCATGGGGATCGTTTTTAATGAGGTTATTAGTCAAAATCATTACGATAAATTAAATGAGTGCGCTTATTCTTTGATGGTATCAAAGCAACCTATTTTAAAAAGAAAAAGGAAATTTTTGCCGTTAAGGTTGTGTGAAGAATAAGTTAACCCGCTTAGGTCAAAGCTACAGCGGATGAAAGGAGAAATTTCATATATTTTTCGTACTTTTGCAGCTCATTAATCACGTACTTTATCATGTCTCATATTGTTGCCCCTTCTATTCTGTCTGCTGATTTTGCAAATATTCAACGCGATGTTGAAATGATTAATAAAAGCGAGGCTGACTGGTTTCATGTGGATATTATGGATGGCATGTTTGTTCCAAATATTTCTTTCGGATTTCCGGTAGTGAAAGCCATTAAAAAACATGCACAAAAACCGCTGGATGTTCATTTAATGATTAACGACCCTGATCGTTATTTACAACAATTTAAAGAAGCCGGAGCAGATATTTTATCGGTACATTTGGAAGCATGCACACATTTACACCGGACCATACAGGCCATCAGGGCGTTAGGAATGAAGCCTGGCGTTGCCATCAACCCACATACTTCTATTCACTTATTAACTGATATCATCGCTGATATTGATCTGGTTTGTATGATGAGTGTGAACCCAGGTTTTGGTGGACAAAAATTTATTGAAAATACTTACGAAAAGATCAGCGCTTTAAAACAATTAATCGATCAGAAAAAATCTCCTGCAAAGATTGAGATTGACGGCGGCGTTGATTTAAACAACTATAAGAAGCTGGTAGAGACCGGAGCGAGTGTATTGGTGGCTGGAAATACGGTTTTTTCTTCTTCCGATCCAGTTAAGACTATTTCGCAACTGAAAAAATGACCTCACCCCGTCCCTCTCCTTAAGCCAGGAGAGGGACATAAAGCAGGTTTTACATTTAAACACTCTTTTCGTTTACATCACAATTCTTTCTGTCCTTTATCAGCTTAAACACAGCAGCTAAAAGCAGTAAAATCAAAACAATACTTGACACCATTGAAATTTTTTCTCCGATAGCATATTGTTTCGGTTCGAATTTAAATTCAATCGTGTGCTTACCTGCCGGAACCCGCATTACACGCAATACCCAGTCTCCTGCAAAATGAGGTGTTAGTTGACCATCTAT
>DASRRA010000585.1:0-25088 GCA_035696085.1 Bacteroidia bacterium
ACTTGCTAGATTGATGGGGACCGTTTATCTGACCATGGCTGTTTTTATTTTTATCATTCTCGGCAGCATTCTCTATTATTTTAAAATGAATATTTTTCAATTTTTGAAATCCATTAAAGAAGAATTGCTGATTGTGTTGGGTACTTCTTCTTCTGAAGCGGCTTTGCCTTCCATCATGCAAAAGTTGGAAAAAATGGGATGCAGTAAGGAAGTGGTGGGACTTGTTATCCCTACGGGTTATTCGTTTAACCTGGACGGCACTTCTATCTACTTATCCATGTCTATTATTTTTTTAGCACAATTGTATGGTGTGCAATTAAGTTTGGGAGAAATGCTCAGCATCACGGGCATATTGATGATTACTTCAAAAGGTGCTGCCGGAGTGACGGGGAGCGGCTTTATCATTTTAGCATCTACCTTAACGGCTATCCATAAAATCCCTCTCGAAGGTCTTGCCTTTTTATTGGGTGTAGATAAATTTATGAGTGAGGCCCGTGCGATTACCAATATCATTGGAAATGGAGTAGCTACTATCGCGATCGCAAAAAGCGAAAAAGAGTTTATTCACCCCGATACCATTAACGATGCGCCCTGATCCTATTAAAATATAACCGGCTTAAACCATCCGTATTTAACGTAGTCCACCTTGTGCCCATTTAATTGAATGGGACTTTGCTATGGATTGCGATTTTTTTACTAAATTCCTTTAAACTTTATTTACTTAATACATGGACAGAAGAGATTTTTTAACCTCCTTTCAAGCAAAAGCCCCGGAGCAGGATTTTAGCCAGATCGATAGAACACTAAGTGGCTTAACACCTTACAGTGGCACTTGGGGAACAGCTGAAGTGACACATCTTTTAAAACGTACGTTGTTTGGCGCCACAGTAGCAGATGTCAATTACTTTAAGTCAAAAACACTGGCGCAAACAATTGATGAATTAATCAATGCTGTTGTGGCAGAGCCACTTCCTCCGGTTAACAATTACAACGATACAACGGCTGACCCGGATGTGCCTGCCGGAGAAACATGGGTAAATGCAGCGCATGTTAAAACGGGTAATATCAATAATCTTCGAACCAATTCATTACTTTCCTGGTGGACCGGTTTACAACTCAATCAGGGAAGATCCATCACAGAGAAAATGGTGTTGTTCTGGCACAACCATTTTGTTACAGAAACGTCCAATATAAATCCTGCTGGCTATTTATATAAGTACAATGCCTTACTCAGAGCAAACGCATTGGGCAATTTCAAAGATTTTGTAAAGCAAATAACAGTTAACCCGGCGATGCTGGTTTATTTAAATGGAAACGTAAATGTAAAAGCAGCACCGGATGAAAACTACGGGCGTGAATTACAAGAGCTTTTTACCATAGGAAAAGGGCCGGATTCAAAGTATACAGAAGATGATGTAAAAGCAGCAGCAAAAGTGCTCACAGGGTACAAGGATGATTTGACTACCTACGGCTATACCTTTAATGCAGCTAAGCATGATACAACCGACAAAACTTTTTCTGCTTTCTACAACAATACAGTGGTGAAAGGACTTACCGGGGCAGATGGAGAAAAGGAACTGGATGCATTGCTGGATATGTTGCTTGCACAAAATGAAGTGGCTATGTTCATTTGCCGGAAGTTGTACCGTTTCTTTGTGTATTACACCATTGATGCAGCTACAGAAAGCAATGTAATAGCACCTTTGGCAACCGTTTTCAGAAATAACAATTATAACATACGTCCTGTTTTAGCAGCACTGTTCTCCAGTGAACATTTCTTTGATTCGTTGAATAGAGCATGCGTAATTAAGAATCCGATTGATTTTTCTATTGGATTATGTAGGGAATACAATGTTGCCTTTCCGGATACAACAACAGATTATGTGAATGCTTACAAAGCATGGTCATTTATGTATACCGTTTCAAGGGATATGAATCAGGAGTTGGGTAATCCACCCAATGTTGCCGGCTGGCCTGCTTATTACCAGGAGCCACAATATCATGAATTATGGATTAATTCAGACACTTTACCGAAACGGAATAGATTTTCAGATACCATGATTGCAAATGGATATACGAAAGGTGGGAAAAAAATTGTGATTGATCCGATCGCATTTGCGACCACACTTCCCGAACCAAGAGATCCAAATAAATTGGTTGCCGATTCATTAGGCATTTTGTATAAAATTGATGTAAGTCAGAATACAAGAGATTATTTAAAAACACAAGTGCTTTTATCCGGGCAGTCAACCGATGCTTATTGGACAACAGCATGGGATAATTACATCAACGATCCAACCAATAATACCAATAAAAACATTGTACTCAGCCGCTTGAAAGCAATGTACAAATACATCATGGACTTATCCGAGTATCAACTTAGCTAGAAAATTTAAACATCATGGAGAGAAGGAAATTTTTTAAAAATATAGCCCCATTGGTTGTGATGCCAAGTCTTATCAATGGTTTTTCTTTTAAAGCTTATGGTTCATTACCGCTATTGAATGCTATAGCAAATTCACAAAACAGTGATCACGTGTTGGTACTTATACAGCTGAACGGTGGAAATGACGGTTTAAATACAGTTATTCCATTGGATCAATATGCTGCTTACACCAATGCCCGATCCAATATTGCGATTGCAGAAAAATCGGTGTTGAAATTAAACGGTGTGGATAAAACAGGAATTCATCCTGCTATGACTGGAATACAACAAAAATTTAATGACGGCAAAATAAAAATTGTACAGTCGGTTGGATATCCGAAACCAAGTTTCTCTCACTTCAGAGCCACGGATATTTGGCTGAGTGCTGCTGATTCAACGGAAACCCTGGATTCGGGTTGGATGGGTCGCTACCTGGATTATGAATATCCAAATTATCCGACAGGTTATCCAAACTCACAAATGCCCGATCCGCTGGCTATTCAAATAGGCTCCATTTTATCACTTGGTTTACAAGGGCCTGATGTAAATATGGGAATGTCCATTACAGACCCTACCAACTTTTATAATTTAATCAACGGGATTCAGGATCCTGCGCCAAACACAGCGGCAGGTAAGGAGTTGACATTTATACGAACCGTTGCAAAACAAACAAATGCCTATGCAGCTTCTATAACGGATGCTGCGAATAAAATTAAAACACAATCACCTGCATATCCGGCGGCCGGTACCAACTCCCTGGCAGATCAATTAAAAATTGTTGCACGATTAATTGCAGGCGGATTAAAAACAAAAGTATACATGGTGAATTTGGGTGGTTTTGATAATCACGACAACCAGGTGGATCCGGCAAATACATCCATTGGTGTGCATGCAACGCTTTTAGGTAAAGTATCAGAAGCAGTAACAGCATTTATGGAAGATCTTAAGTTCTTGTCTATATCTGACAGGGTGTTAGGAATGACTTTTTCAGAATTCGGAAGAAGAATTAAATCCAACTCAAGTGTAGGAACAGATCATGGTGCTGCAGCTCCTATGTTTTTGTTTGGAGATCATGTGATACCAGGTGTTTTAGGCGATAATCCGGCACTTCCGGCCAATGCCAATGTAAATGACAACATACCGATGCAGTATGATTTTCGATCGATATACGGTTCCATTCTAGAAGAATGGTTCTGTGTAAAAAGCGCAGATGTTTCCAATGTATTATTAAAAAACTATCAATCCTTGCCATTGGTGAATGCGGATGCCTGTGTTCCAACCAGTATTCATGAGCAAAATGTACGAGCTGGAGAAACACTCATAACCAACTATCCCAATCCGTTTGTAGAAAGCACCACCATTCAATTTGAAACGGCTGGTGAACATACATTGCTGCAGATCTTTGATACGATGGGGAAATTGGTAAGAACATTAACAGATAAAGCGTATGCTTCCGGAATATATACGCTTGAGTTTGATGCGACGGGATTAGGTACCGGAACCTATTATGCACGCTTGCAAAATGGATTGTTTCAACAGGTAAGAACCATGATTAAGGTACAATAAGTCCGTATTTCTAAAAATTATTATATTGCCCTCCGTATTCTGTAAAAAGGTCCTGATTCTTATTTTAGGACCTGAAGGATTGCACTCCAAAATATTTGATTTGGATTGAATTATATCGTATATTTACTAACATCAGAATACAGCACTCAATCCAGCTTACCGCATAAGAGAATACCGCATACAATAGTTTGTTTCGAACGGAACGTGAAGAAGGATAAACTTAATTTATTTTTCTATGAAAACTACAATCGGCTTATTCCTCTTCTATTGTTTGGTACCCTTTCATTTATTGGCTCAGGAAGATTCCTCAGAAAATGCTAAATCACTTGTTGACTATTCAATTGAAGAATTAATGAATGTTAAAGTTGTTTCTGCGTCAGCTGCCGTATCCGGTCATAGGCTGATAGAAGCACCGTCAACCATGCTGATTATAACTGCTGAGCAGATAGAAGAACGGGGATATGAAGAATTAGGAGATGCCCTACGAGATGTACCAGGCATTGATTTTATCCATTTGAATGGGTATGCACCCACACTCATTTATTTTAGAGGAATGTATGGCGCAGAAAACCTGAGGGCACTTCTTATGATAGATGGAATACCTGAAAATAATATTGCCGGAACAAGTGATATGGGCGGTCCGGCTTACAGCTTACACAACGTAGAACGTATTGAAGTTATTTGGGGACCTTCATCCGCACTCTATGGAGCAAATGCATTTGGCGGCTTGATTAACATTATCACTAAAAAAGGGGATCAGATAAACGGTTTAAAAGTGCAGAAAGGACAGGGTAATTTCAATACCTCTTTTGAAAAAGCTGCCTTTGGTTCGAAAAAAGGCAAATTTGATGTTTCCTTCTCGGGTTCACTTTTTCGGACGGATGGGCCTATATTTACCGAACGAACACCCAACTACTCCAATTCTTACGTGGATAATGCCTATTCATTTTCAACGGCTGTAGGTTATGCATCCAGCAGGTGCAAAGCAGAAATTGGTTATCGTGTGTTTGATACGCCCATGGGATGGGGACAAATTTTAAATAGTCCTACACAATTTTTAGGACTGCCTTCTCCAGGGAATGGAAATGTAGGAACGGTGGGGATACTTGCAGAAAACTTTAGAGGCGAAAAGGCCGGCAGGTATGAACCATTTTCCCGAACAGGCTACATGCAAAATACCTATTTGGTGAATTCCAAATGGTCTGTTTTTTCATTAGTTGAATATAGAGAAACGGGTATAAGTGAGCGGTCTTATACCTACATAACAGTTGATGGGAAAAATATGTATCGCTTGCCAACGGCTCGATATTGCAATAGATGGGGAGGAAAAGTGTCTGCTACATATGCCTTGAATGAAATGCATAAAATTTCATTAGGAGCAGAGTTTTATCAGGATAACCTGGAACAAGGTTCAAGAGGGGTACAGCTGGATACCAATAAATATATAGTAAACGGACAATTCAATGTAACCGGAATATATTCTACCTTCCTGCCCAGGCATTACTTAATCTGGAACAACTTCGGAAGTTTTCTTCAGTATGAGTTACATACAAAATGGTTAAAAGAAACTTATTTTACAGTAGGAACACGCTTCGATATCAATAGTGTTTACGGAAATCCACTTAGCCCAAGAATTGCCATTGTCAATAAACCCGCAGAAAAAATAACCATCAAATTGCTTTATGGGGCAGCATACAGGGCACCTACCATTACGGAAATTGAACAATTTCGAAGTAGCCTTGGAACACTAAATTCATTGGCCAATTCAGATTTGAAACCAGAGAAAGTACGAACTTATGAAATAAACTTTAGTTACAATCCAATTAGGCAATTGTTGTTTCAGGTTACAGGTTTTCGAAATGAATTGAGTGATATTATTATTTTAACTTCTCTTCAAGTAGGCAATCTTACACAAAACCAGAATGTAGGAAATGCTTATGTAAATGGAGTAGAAGCGAAGTTGGATTTTTCCATATCCAAAAAACTTACGGGATTTATGAATTTTACCTATCAGCATGGAAAGCAAACAGCGAAGCAATTCGAAAGGAGCGATACAACATTCAATATTCCAAATATTGCAGACGTAAAAGGAAATATAGGTTTGACTTATAGGGTGGATGATTTATTTAATATTAGTTTAATTGGAAACTGGGTTGGGCAACGAAGTGTTTTAGGTTCCAATCCATATGGCCCTGTAGATGGCTATTTTATTACCAATTGCGCAATTACCACACGTAAATTTTTACAAAACCATGTATATGCAAGTCTGACTGTAAAAAATTTGTTTGATGTGAAGTATTTGGACCCAGGCGCAAGAGCGGCGGACGGGTTGTTATACTCAACTGTATTAGAACAACCCGGAATAATGGGGATATTTAAAATCGGTGTAAGCTTTTAGACGAACATGGTATTTCGAAAAAAAATAATCATCATTCTTCTGTTAACCTTGTTAACACCGATTGTTTATGCACAGCCACAAACGGAAGCGGAAGAGTTAAATTTAAAAGCTGCCTTTATCTACAACTTCACACGCTTTATTGAGTGGGATGATGATATATTTCCAAATGAATTTGTGATAGGTATTATCGGAAATTCAAATATAGATGAACCACTGGAAGAGATTGCGCAATCACATAAAGCAGGAAACAAAAAAATCAAGATCAAACGATTCTATTCACTGGATGAAATAGAAAAATGCAATATCCTTTTTATTTCAAAAAATGTTAAAATTTCGCTGGATGATGTTTTGCTAAAACCCGATTTAAAGAAAACACTCATCATCGGTGAAAAAGAAAGTTATGCGCAATTGGGTGCAGGAATCAATTTTGTGATTATCGATAAGAAATTGAAATTTGAGGTGAATAAGAAATCATTGAATGAGGCTGGATTGAAAGTAAGCTCTCAATTATTAAAATTAGCGATAATCGTAAATTGAAATGGCGGTCTACAAAAACATATCGATTAAAAATAAGCTAATTACTATTCAGCTTATCACCTCTTTCATCGCGGTATTAATTTGTTGTGTTTTGTTTGTTTTTAATGATATCAAAACATTCAATAAATCAATGGTAGATAATAAAAATTCAATTGCCGAAATTGTAGGGGTCAATGCTATATCTCCGTTGTTATTTAATGATAAAGATGCTGCCACACAAATATTGATGAATTTAAAAAGTAATCCATCTATTTTAAATGCCGCCATCTTTGATAAGGACGGAGCTAAATTTGCTCAGTACGATGCTAACAGAATTCCTTTTTTATTTCCACCACCCAGCACCGAAGAACCTACAGAAGAAGCCGATTTTATAGATCGGAAATTTTTGGTTGTTTATCCCATTAGTCAAAATGGAGAGTTTATCGGAACGGTAATGATACGATCGTCTGTTGCTGCCTTCAACGAAATTTTAATTAACTATATAAAAGTAGCCGGAAGCGTTTTATTAGGAGCATTGTTGATTGCATTTATTTTTTCTGCTTTTTTTCAACAGCAAATCACACAACGTATTCAATCGTTGATGAATAAAGCCAAAGAAATTACATCAACAGGGAATTATTCCAACCGGGTTTATATTGGAGGATTGGATGAAATTGGTGCCTTGTCAAAAGAATTTAATAACATGTTGGATCAGATTCAAAAAATGCAAAATTCATTGAAGGATGCAAATGTGGATTTGGAACAACGTGTGAAAGAAAGAACAGCCAAATTGGAACGATCTAATCAGGAATTGGAACAATTTGCCTATGTTGCATCACATGATTTGCAGGAGCCGTTAAGAACCATTTCTAATTTTGTCGGACTTCTGGAAAAAAAATACCCTAAAAGTGAAGATGAGGACGGATACCGGTATTTTCAGTTCATCATGAAGGCAACTTCAAGGATGCAAAATTTGATCAAAGATTTATTAGAAATATCGCGTGTCGGTAGAAACGTGCAATTTACAATTGTTGATTGCAATAAAACTATGCTGGATCTGATGGCAGAAATGGAAATTTCTATTAAGGAAAATAATGCAGCTATTCATTTCGATGGTTTGCCTGTACTTATAGCTAGTGAGATTGAATTAAAACGGATCTTTCAGAACTTAATAAGCAATGCGTTGAAATTTAAAAATAAAACGGAAGCACCCAGTATTACGGTTACAGTACAGGAAAATGAGAATGAATACATTTTCATGGTAGAAGATAATGGTATTGGAATTCCTGCTGAATACACGAATAAAATATTTAATATATTTCAGAGATTGCATAGCAATACAGAATACCCAGGGACAGGTATAGGGTTAGCAACTTGTAAAAAAATAGCATTACTGCATAATGGAAATATATGGGTAGAATCAACACTGGGTGTTGGAACCACATTTTATTTTTCCATATCTAAACACATAACCTCATCTATAAATTAATTTAATCACATGAAAAAAATTAACTGCATACTTTTAGTAGACGATAATCCTGCTGACAATGAATTTCATAAAATAATAATCAAGGATTCAAATGTGTGCGACAATGTGAAGATTGCAATAAATGGAGATAAGGCCCTTGAATACATTATTAAATCAGGCAATGGAGATAATCCTGAGTACCCTAAACCGGACTTAATTTTTTTAGATATTAATATGCCCGGAATGAATGGATTTGAATTTCTGGAGGAATACCACTCCCTGGATCCAAAACTAAAATCAAAAATTGTAATCATCATGTTATCTACATCATTAAACCCGGATGATGCGGAAAGAGCCGGTAAAATTGAGGAAGTGACGGAGTTTATGAATAAACCCCTGATGGTTGATACATTGAAAACAACAATTGATAAGTATTTTTAGAAAGCGCTACCGTATTTAAGTATAGTGCTTTTTAAAAGATTGAGTACCTTTGCCTGGATGAAAGCAACCAGAAATCTATTAATATCCGCCCTTTACATCCTTAATTCATTTCTCTGGATAGGCTCCTTGAGTTGTAAAAATCAACACACACTGGAGGAGATTGGTTACGATCTGTCAAAACCAACAGAGATAGTGGAGATGTCAGACTCTCTACGAGAAATCTCCGGAATTACACTTTTGGATAATGCGACTATCGCTTGTATACAAGATGAAAATGGAGTTGTTTTCATCTATGATTTTCTTCATAAAAAAATGAAAAACAAACTTACTTTTTACGATGACGGCGACTACGAAGGGATTTGCAAAGTAGATACGTCTATCTTTATTTTAAGAAGTGATGGTCGCCTTTTTGAAATTTCAAATTATCTGGCGAAATCAGTAGCAACCGTGCAGTATCCTACGGAAATGAAATCGGCAAATAATGAAGGGTTGTGTTATGACAATGTGCATAATAGGTTGTTGATTGCACGTAAGAATAAATTAGCAAAAGGAAAAGCCTATAAAAACAAACGCGCAATTTATGCATTCGACCTCAAGACAAAAACGTTGAATAGTCAGCCTGTATTGGAGTTTGATGTAGATACAGTAAAGAAAATTGCGCTCGAAGAAAAAATAAAATTACCAGTAAAAGTGAAGAAGAAAGGGAAAAACAAATCCGTAGAATCTATCCTTCGTTTTGCAAGTTCGGAAATCGCCATACACCCTGTGACAGGGAAAATTTTCCTGCTTTCCTCCATCGATCATTTACTATTTGTTATTGATAAAGATGGTTCTATCGAGCATGTAGCATTTCTTGATCCCGCTATTTTTATTCAGCCGGAGGGTATAGCCTTTTTAAAAAATGGGGATATGTTTATTACAAATGAAGGGAAAAAGGGCAGTTCTACACTTCTTCGCTTTAATTATAAGCGGCCGAAATAGATGCCTGGTAACGTTTAGAGTCACTAAAAGGAAGGTTGAACAGTTTTAATTTGAGGTCGAACCGGTATTTTTAACTCCTTTTGAGGATTTTCAGTAATTTTAAAGCTGTAAAATTAATTGCGTGTGAAAGAACGAGTAAAAAAAATTGCAAAGAGATGTTTATGGGTTTTAGGAGGGTTGTGTCTATTGCCAATTATACTACTTATATTGGTTTACTTTGGAGCATTCGGTAAACTGTATAGTCGTGAAGAATTAAAGAATATACAGAATTATGTTGCATCAGAAGTGTATACAGAAGATGGAAAAGTGCTGGGTAAATTCTATTGGGAAAATCGCAGCACGACCGCCTATAAAAATATTCCACCTTTTCTTATTCAAGCCCTGATTGCCACAGAAGATTCTCGCTTTTATGAGCATAATGGAGTTGATACCAAAGGTTTACTACGTGTGTTTTTTAAAACCCTTTTATTAAGAGATAAAAAATCGGGTGGAGGAAGTACAATAGGACAGCAGCTCTCCAAAAACTTATTTAAAAGAAAGAATTATGGCTTGCTTACGATGCCTGTCAATAAAATGAAGGAAGCGATTCACGCTGTTCGCTTTAATAGTGTTTATTCTCAAAATGAAATTCTTGCGTTATATCTGAATACAGTGTCTGTAGGTGAAGATACGTATGGAATTAAAAATGCGTCTATGCGTTTTTTCAATAAATCCCCCGAATCGTTAAAGATAGAAGAGGGTGCTATTTTGATTGGTATGTTGAAATCACCTACAGGGTATAATCCCCGCCTTCATCCGGAGAGAGCCCTGACCCGTAGAAATATAGTGTTAGGAAATATGGCCGATCAAAATTACATTACAAAAAGAGAAGCGGATTCGCTATCAAAATTGCCCTTGGTATTGAATTATAAAAATACAGGAATGTATGGAGAGCTGGCCCCTTATTATTTGGTACAGCTGGAAGAGATGGTGACCAAAATTTTAGATAAGGTCAAAAAACCGAATGGCGAAAAGTATAATCTATATACTGATGGGTTAAAAATTACAACGCCGGTTAATTATCAGTTGCAGCAACATGCGGTGGATGGGATGAAAAAAAATATGGCCAGCCTGCAAGAGATTTTTAACAGGTATTGGAAACGTTCTAACCCCTGGGGCAAGAAAAGTAATGTGATCAGTGCCGCTGTAAAAAATTCAACGCGCTACAAAGATCTGGTAGAAGCAAAAGTAAAGGATGAGCAAATAAAAAAGATTTTTGCTACACCTGCCGATATGGAAGTGTTTGACTGGAAAGAGGATCGTAAAGTATCCATGTCGCCGTTGGATTCCATCAAATATTATTTACGTTTTTTAAATACAGGTGTTCTCGCAATGGAGCCCAATACAGGTGAGATCAAAGCCTGGGTGGGAGGAATAGATTATCATTATTTTCAGTACGATCACGTTACCTCAAAAAGACAAGTTGGTAGTACATTTAAACCTATTGTTTACGCAACAGCTGTGGAACAAGGGGTTGACCCTTGTGAATATTTTGAAAATGAACAGCATGTTTATGAGCAATACGGTGGATGGTCGCCAGGAAATTCAAATGGACAATATGGAGGAAAATATTCATTGAAAGGGGCATTGGCAAATTCGGTAAATGTAGTGTCTGTAGAAGTATTGATGAGAGCGGGAATTGGCAACATTGTCCGAAATGCGCATAAAATGGGAATTAAGAGTGATATCCCCTACGTTCCTTCTATTGCATTGGGCGTGGCGGATATCAGTTTGTTGGAAATGGTGAATGCCTACTGTTGTTTTGCAAATGGTGGCAGAAGTGTAGAACCTGTTTTAATTTCAAAAATTGAAGATAGAGAAGGACATGTTATTTACAGAGCGGGGGCACAAAAAACAAAAAGAGTATTCAGCAAGCAAACAGCTTACTACATGACAGAAATGTTAGAGGCTGTGGTAAATGAAGGAACTGCAAGCCGGTTACGCGGAACTTATGGTTTGTCGGGAGACATTGCCGGAAAAACAGGTACCACTCAATCGCAGGCGGATGGATGGTTTATTGGCTACACACCGCATTTAGTAACCGGAACATGGGTTGGTTCGGAAAGCCCCTCTATCCATTTTAACTCTACCATGCTTGGACAGGGGGCTGCTGTTGCATTACCGAACTGGGCTTATTTCATGCAAGAAGCCAGAAAAGATAAAGAATGTAATAAGTACACGTACGGGAAATTTTACTTTGGAGATAACCTAACCTATATGCCTTCCTGCGAATCGTTTGTTGAAGATACCATGCTGGATAAATTGAAAAACTGGTTCAGTAATTTTTCTGATAACAAAGCAACAGACGAAGATAAACGCAGAGAAGAAGATAGACTGCGTAAAGAAGAAGAGCGCCAACGCAAGGAGGAAGAAAAAAAGGAAAAAAGGGAAGCGGCAAAAACAAAAAGAGAAGAATCAAAACGAAAAAAGAAACGATTCAAGTTGTTTGGTAATTGAGATCCTTCATTAAATTTGTAATCGTTAGTTGAAATTTGAAAAAATAATAATTTTGTAGTATTAAAAAATCAATTATGAAAAAGAGCATTTTATTTTTTTTGTTTTTAGTTATATCGATTGCCACATTTGCATCACAAAAAGCAGTTGTTGGCGATACGAATAAAACAGATGCAAGCGGAAAAAAAACAGGCATCTGGAAAGAAGAAGAAAATACCTATACCTATTTTGGTACATATAAAAATGGTAGAAGAGAAGGTGTGTGGATCGGCTATCATCCCAATGGATTAGTGGGTACAGTGGAGGAGTATAAAGACGGAAGGAAAAACGGTGTGAGTATAGGAATTGATATGGCTGGTTTTTATTTTAAAAAAGATTACTATACCAATGACACATTAGATGGTCCTAGTATTGTGTTTAACCATAGCAATGGGGCAAAAGTACAATCGGAGATTATGTATAAGATGGGAAAATTAAGCGGCTTGAAAAAAGTGTATTACCCGGAAGGAACAGTTCAGGAAGAAGGGTATTTTATTAATAATTTGCGCAATGGTGTATCTAAATGGTATACACAAAATCATCAATTAAGTATAGAGTATACCTATAAGAATGGAAATTTGGACGGGATTCAAAAAACCTATTATGAAAATGGCAATATTGCATCCGAAGGCATTATGGTCAACAACATGGAGGAAGGGGAGTATACAGAATATTTTCAAAATGGAAAAGTAAAACTGATTGGTAAATATGTACATGGAAAAAAAGAAGGTGCTTGGAAGGAGTATAACGAAGATGGGAAAGTAATAAAAACCGAGAACTATAAAAATAATGAGTTAAAAAAATAATGTTTTTACAGAATCCTAAAAAAGCTCCTCGAAAGGGAGCTTTTTTAATTTTAAACATTCCCATAAAAAGCCATATATAATGATTAATTTTACGGCTCTAAACCATGGAAAAACGTTGGACAATAAAACCTGTAGGAGATGAAACAATTGTAAAAAAATTGATTTCGGAATTGGGTATTGATAAAATCACCGCAAGTTTGTTGATACAACGAGGCATAACTACCTTTGATGATGCCAAAAAATTTTTCAGGCCATCCATTGATACCCTGCATGATCCCTTTTTAATGAAGGATATGGACAAAGCCATTGAACGTCTGGAAAAAGCATTTGATCAAAAAGAAAAAATATTAGTGTATGGTGATTATGATGTAGATGGAACTACTTCCGTTGCACTCGTATATAGCTTTTTAAAAAAAATAATTGCTCTTCGAAAAGGGGATGGGGACGAACTGATTGATTATTATATCCCCGACCGTTATGCAGAAGGATATGGTATCTCATTTCAGGGAATTGATTTTGCAAAAAAAAATAATTTCAGCTTAATCGTTGCACTCGATTGTGGAATCAAATCCATTGATAAAATTGATTATGCGAATGAACGTAACATTGATTTTATTATTTGTGATCACCACCGGCCAGGAAGTGAGTTGCCAAAGGCAATTGCTGTATTGGATCCCAAACGCGCCGATTGTAATTATCCTTACGATGAGCTTTGTGGTTGTGGTGTGGGATTTAAGCTGGCGCAGGCTTATGTTCAAAAGAACAACTTGCCCTTCGAGGAACTTACGGAATACCTTGATTTAACAGCTATTGCCATTGCTGCCGATTTAGTACCAATAACCGGAGAAAACCGAACACTTTGTTATTTTGGATTGCAGCAATTAAATCAAAACCCACGGAAAGGAATCAAAGCTATTCTGGATTTAGCTGAAATAAAAAGAGAAATTACCATCAATGAATTGGTATTTACCGTTGGCCCCCGCATTAATGCAGCTGGCAGGATAGAAACAGCGCGAAATGCAGTGGAGTTGTTAGTGAGTGATACACACGAGAATGCGAAAAACAGCGGGATCAACATCAATGTTACTAACCTGGAACGTCGTTCACTGGATCAAACCATAACACAACAGGCGCTCACCATGATTGCTGAAAATCAGGAATTAATTTCGAGAAAATCAACCGTGTTGTTTCACCCGGAGTGGCATAAGGGAGTGATTGGGATTGTGGCTTCACGTTTAATCGATAAATATTATCGCCCCACCATCATCCTTACGGAGTCAAACGGTAAGGCAACCGGATCAGCCAGATCGGTAAAAGATTTTGATGTGTACGATGCCATTGAAGCTTGTTCGGATTTGCTGGAACAGTTTGGTGGGCACAAGTATGCTGCCGGCCTTACATTAAAGTTGGAAAATATTGAGGCCTTTCAAAAACGATTTGAAGATGTGGTGAGCAGCAGTATCCAGGATCATCAGTTGGTGCCGGAGATAGAGATTGACGCATTTATTGAATTGAAAGATATCACCCCTAAATTTTTTAGAATATTAAAACAGTTTTCTCCTTTTGGCCCGGGAAATATGTCGCCTATTTTTGCGACGAAAAAAATAATTGATAAAGGCTTTGTGCGTATTGTTGGAAACAATCACCTCAAGCTGGATCTGCATGCCATCGACAATTCTTCTGAAGCCTTTTCATCTATCGCTTTTGGACAAGCCGTTCATTTTGATGCGGCGCTTAAAAAGAAGTCATTCAGTGCTTGCTATACCATCGAAGAAAATAATTACAACGGAAACGTGTCTTTACAACTCAATGTAAAAGACCTGAAAGTGGATTAAAAATAAAAGCACTCCTAACCACAAGAGTGCTTTTTTAAACTAATTCCTAATCTTACTGTTAAGCAAAAATTTAAGTTTTAGTTTACAAGTCGTTAAATACGATTTGATACCATATTACCAGTACAAATTAAAGCAATTTGATTGGGTTATGGAACACATTCTTAACTAACGGTCGGTGTTATTTATTTAACGGTTATATTGTGTTTCTAAAGCAGGGGAATTGCCTCTTTTGCCATCTCTGATACAATCAAATAATACTGACTTTTTTGATAAAAATAATTTCATTTATAAAAATAAATGTTTTGCCTTCTATTGATCGCCAGGAATAATTATCCAGATGACCTTTGAGATCAGCATTTTTCGTAGGAACCAATGATGATACGGTTACATATACGGGCTTAATAGGAGCTATTGCTGGTTTAATCCCGAACATTACACTTCCGATTTGATTATCGGTAACTTCAACCATAAAACCCATTGTATTTGTATAATTCGTTAACTCCATCCATACACCTTTAGAGCGATCGAAAGATGTGGGTAGTAATCGGTAATCATTATAAACAGGCATTCCAATGGTATGTGTATACGTAAAATCAGGAATAATGGAATTTCCTTTTACTTCCCATGTTGCTGGAGCGCTTTTTTGGGTGGATGAAATGTATAAATGTAACCACCATAAGGATTAGAAACCTTTACACCGTTTAATGAAAGAGAAGTTACGTTTATAAATGTATCGATGGTGGCGTCCAGAAAATCAACCATTCTCCTGTACCATTGAATACTAAATAATAATTTAAATAGTGCGATAATGAGCTAATTTAAAAGTAACGGTAAGGTTTATTTAATTAACGGTAATTAACCCACTTATGCTGATAATGAAGGAGCTCAGATAAACTGAGCTCCATGTATACTAATCTTGTAATATTACTTTTCCAACACTTAATTCATCACCTGCTTTTAACTGTAAGATATATATTCCAGGAGGTAAGCCTTGTGGCTGCCAATCCAGTTTATAATCACCGGCAGATTTGAATGTGTTTTCAAGCAATTCAATTTTATTGCCGAGTAAATCATAAACGGTTAAATGAACATTTGCATTTTTTGTAAGTACATAATGGATGGTTGTCCTTTCAGAAAAGGGGTTAGGGTAATTTTCTAAAGTTGCAGATGAAATAGAATGTTCTTTTATACCAACTGTCGTTTTATCAATAATATTTATTCGCAAACTATCGGTATTATCTCCCTTTATAGTATCGCAGTGGTAGTCAGAGCACCCATTAGGATTCGTAATTCTTAAGCAAATAGTATAAGGGCCTTGTCCCATGTATGTATGTGATGGAAACGGTAAGGATGACCATGCAGTCTTATCCCCGAAATCCCAGGTAAAAATTAAGTTATTCCCAATCGAAGTATTTTCAATAGTAAAATCGTTTTGGTTTGTGCTTAACGGATTGTGTTTTATATTAAAATCAGCTTTGCAGTTTTTAGGAAAATCAGAACGGATTTCTTTATAAATAGTATCGTGACAATTTTTGTCTACAGTTGAAGAGGTAATAAGTCCTACCGTGTGCATTCCACCAAACGTAAATGACACGGTTGGGTTTTTTAATGTAGATGTTGTACTATTTCCTAAGAACCAAAAATAGTTAATAGCACTGCCGTTTTCAACTGGAAAGAACGTGTAGGTATTTTTAGCAATATCATAAGTATATGTAAAATCAGCGGTGCAGGTTGTGACACTTACCGTATCACACAATGTGCTCAAGCATTTATTTATGGAATCAGTGTTCGTAATACACACCTTGTATTCTCCGCCAGTTGAATAAATATGAGAAACGTAGTTCACACCTGAACCTTTAATTTTTTCTGAAGCTCCATCTCCAAAATTAACTACTGAGTATATATTGTCATTAGGAAGGTAAACACCAAAATCAATTTTTCGTGAGTCAGTTTTATCCACATTCCAAAAAAGCTGTGGAGCACAATCCACTTCATTTATTTTTATGGAATCACATAAAGTTTGGAAGCAATTAAAAGCAGTATCACGGATAGTTAAACAAACTTTGTAAATACGTTTATTTTTATATGTGTGATAATTACTTTGCGGTCTATATCCAATTTCCGAAGTACCATCGCCAAAATTCCAGTCATAATAGGTGGTATTTGTGATACGAGTAGCATTAAAAAATACTGTATTTTTATTAATCGTAGTTTTGAAGGATGCATCGCAGCCGGTTGTTTGCGCTGTGCTTTTCATTAAAAAGAGTAAGCATACCATTTGTATACTCACCTTTACAAGGTTGGCAGTAAATCTGCGACTCGTAATTGCTTTCGTTTTCATGTTCATCTGTTTAAAAAAGTTTTCAAAAAATCTAAATATGTGAGCTTCTGTAAACAAGACGCAATCTTCTTATCAAAGGTTGGGAGAATTACGCCTTTTCAAGGCAACGGTCGGTTTCTTTAGATAACGGTATTATTTCAGCACAATCCTGCCCAATAAACTATTAAATACTTTCTTGGCTTCTAATAATTGATGCTGGGTTTGCATCAGGGTAAGCATTTCTTCTTCAGCAGGATTTTCACGCAGGCGTTTTTGAATATCATAAATCATGATTTCCAAACGGCGGCTCTTTAAGGCATACACGGCATTAAGCAAGGATTTTTTAAGTATATCCTCTTCCTGTGTAATATAAATGCTGTGTTGCTCCCATTTGGAGAGGGTGTAGGGACTACTGATCAAATCCACCGTTAACGCACTGATGGAGGGATTCTCATGATTGATGAAGTAGGAATGGTCAGGAACAATATCTTTTTCCAACTGGTCCACAAATTCATTGAAAACACTGTTATACAATAAATTTTCAAGAACGATATTATCATGCTGCAATTCGTGAATTATGAGATAGGCAGCACTAATAGGCATTTGCATGGGTTTGCCTTCTTCGTCTTCACTGTCAATCATCACATTCCGGTTCCCATAATTGATGAGGATACGAATGATGTCTCTCTCCTGGTGCTCCGTATCCAGGCTAACCACTTTCTTTTCTTCCGGTAATACAAGCTCTACCGGAGCATCGGATACAGGAACTTGTGCTTCGTTTACAGTATTTCTTTTTTCATTAAACCGTTTACTACGGATTTTATTTAACTCATTAAATAAAATTTCTTCCTGTACATCCAGAATACGGCTGCATTCTTTTACATATACGGAACGATAAATAGCCTCTGGAATCAAGGCAATCGTTTCCATGATTTCCTTGATGAGACCGGCTTTTTTGATAGGATCGTTTTGTGTATCGCTTAGGAGTAAACTTGTTTTGAAAGAAATAAAATCTTTGGAATTGCTAGCAATGAATTTTTTTAATTCTTCTGTACTCACCTTCTTGGAGTAAGAGTCCGGGTCGTCACCTTCAGGGAAAAGCAGCACTTTTACATTCAATCCTTCTTCCAGGATCAGATCTATTCCCCTGAAACTGGCTTTAATACCGGCACTATCACCGTCGTATAAAATAGTAATGTTGTTGGTAAATTTTCGAATCAACCGGATTTGACCTATCGTTAGAGATGTTCCGCTGCTGGCAACCACATTTTCAATGCCTGCCTGATGCATGGAAATCACATCCGTATAGCCTTCAACAAGGAAACAATTTTCCTGTTTAACAATTTCTTTTTTTGCAAAATAAATTCCATACAACACATCACTCTTGTGATAGATTTCGCTTTCAGGTGAGTTAATGTATTTGGCAATTTTTTTTGTATCAGTACGAAGTGTTCTTCCACCAAACGCAATCACTCTTCCTGTCGCATTGTGAATAGGGAACATCACTCTTCCCCAGAAACGGTCGGCTAATCGTACAGAAGGAGCTTCTGCTGGTGTTTCTCCAACAGATACGTCATCATTATCTGTAGTTGCATTTTCGTTTTCGTTTTTGTACTCAATAGTTAATCCCGCTTTTACAAGGTACTGCTGCTTGTAGCCGGTAGCGATGGCTACATCGGTAAAAGCCGTACGCTGATTTAAACTATAACCCAGTTGAAATTTTTGAATGATGTCTTCCCTGAAACCGCGTTCCTTGAAATAGCCCAATCCTACTGACTTTCCTTCATCGGTGTTGTATAAATTTTCAGAAAAATGTTTTTGAGCAAATGAGCTCACAACGAGTAAACTTTCCCTGTCGTTCTGTGTTTGAATCTGTTCAGGCGTTTGCTCTTCTTCGGTAATATCAATGTTGTATTTTTTTGCAAGGTATCTTAGCGCATCCGGATAAGACATTTGCTCTTTCTCCATCACAAAGTTCACCGCATTTCCACCTTTGGCGCAACCAAAACATTTGTAAATTCCTTTGGTAGGAGAAACATAAAAGGAAGGTGTTTTTTCATCGTGGAAAGGACAAAGGCCAATTAAATTCACACCTCTTTTTTTCAGCGTTACATAATCACCAACCACTTCCTCTACACGGGCAGCTTCAACAATTTTATCTATATCTTCTTTATGTATCACCGGTTTAAAATGAAATTAGCTTTCCTTTTTTGGGAAAGCTAATTTACAAAGAAATGTGCTTGATTCTTGAATTATTTGCCGTTTAATCTGGCAATAGCACGTTGTGTTTCGGTAGAATCAGGGTTTAATTTCAATGATTTTTTATACTGAGCCAAAGCCAGTTGTTTTTTACCCATTAAACGATAAGTTTCACCTAGTCCGTGGTATACATTCCAGGAGTTCGGGTAATTGCTTTCGTTTATTTTGAATACTTTATAAGCTGCATCCATTTTTTTTGCTTTCAACAATTGAAAACCAATATCGTTGAAATAAACGTCGTTGTAGGCATATTGTAATGGAGAAATACCAGACATTTCTGTTTCAATTGCTTTTACACGGCTAATGAAATAATCAAACGAAATAACACCGGCAATAAGATCTGTTTCATATCTGGCAATGCAATTTCCAAGGTAATCGCTTTTGTTTGCAGGATTGCATGTACCATTGGTATATGCGTAGAACATACGGTCTCCATCAATCATGTAAACAGAATCCGTATTCGTTCTTACCAATTCATCAAAATTCAGGAAAGCAGCCAATGCTAATTGAGAATAATTTTGAGAGGCATTTTTAAATCCTCCATACGTTGTTTGCCAAATGGTTTGAATCAACCCGATACCTCCTTCAGAAGGGTTTATTTTACGGATAACACCTGCAACATTTCCAGCTCCTGCGTGATATGCATGCAATACCAATAAGCGAAACCATAAATCGGTCTCATTGTATGCTAAGTGCGCACTGTCTAACATGGTGCGAACATAGGGAATACAAATACGTTTCAATAAACGGGAAGCGCCGAGCGCTGATTTTTCAATATTACAACGCTCATCCACGTGTTTATTTACAACAAGTCCTTGGTTTCTGGCAACTGCAGGCATCAATTGAAAAGGGCCATTGGCACCTACACAGGATTTTGTATTTGTTTTTCCTGGACTTTCAATTAATAAAATAGCTTGTGCATACCAGGGGTCAACATTATTTTGCTTAAAAATATCGATAGAGCGGTTAATGGTCGGAACTACCTTTTTGAATTCGTAGAAATCACTTTTCCCACAAGTGATTAGGATATTGGAACTGTCAGAAATATTGTTGACACGGCGAATGCTGTCTTTATACAAGAAATGCCCACGATCCCCCATTTTGTTCCAGTCTTTTATACTGATACGGTCGAGTACCTGGCGGGTACTGGCAACATTCACAATGGCTGAATCCGGAGTGAGCAGCATGACTTTTTGCCAAAATTGAGGTTGAGCAAGTTTTTGCCACCCTTCTTCATAAAGATTGGAATTGTCAATGAATTTCATTCTGGTAACGTCATTATAGCTAACGACATATTTTTCGATAACAGGCACATCTACCGCCGTGGTTTGCGAGAATGTGTTTAAAGACACACATTGCAATAGTCCCAACAAAGCAAATCCAACCCCTAAATTGTATGTGTATTTACGCATATATATAGTACATTTTTTTATTTTAAATGAGAGAGCCATTACCAACACTAGCTTACAAGATACAACAAATTTTTTTAAAAAACGAGTTTGGCAATTTGATTATTGTGTACGCGAACTCCTCCAAGTGGTTTCAGGCATTTTGAAAAAAAATAACGATCCCCTGTAAGATGCTTGAAATAAAGGAAGACAAAAAAAAGTTTCAATACGCGCTGCAAATTTTTATAAACAAAATACAGCGATTTTTTTATTGAAAAAATAAAGAAAAAATGTAACCTTCCAGTTTAAAGAAAATTCAAAAAATGACTATGATTTATATAAAATAAAGCGGTTATTTGTAATAGAGTGACTTTTTAATTTGTTTACTTTTGTTCATTACATATCACAAAACTTTCTAAAACTCTCTTATGGCAACAGACAGATTTGAAGCTCATGATTATTATTTAATGGATGAGCTGTTAACTGACGAACATAAATTAATACGTGAAACAGCCCGTTCATGGGTTAAAAAAGAGGTTTCGCCCATAGTGGAAGATGCCTGTCAAAAAGCAACCTTCCCTAAACAATGGATTAAAGGATTAGCAGAAATTGGTGCTTTTGGACCTTATATTTCTGCAGAATACGGCGGAGCTGGTTTGGATCAGATTTCCTATGGTTTGCTGATGCAGGAACTGGAACGTGGAGATAGCGGATTGCGTTCAACAGCTTCTGTTCAGAGCTCACTGGTGATGTATCCGATCTATTCATTCGGGTCGGAGGAACAAAAGCGTAAGTACCTGCCGAAATTGGGTTCCGGAGAATTTATGGGTTGTTTTGGATTAACTGAGCCGGATTTTGGCTCCAACCCTTCCGGAATGATTTCTAATATTAAAGATAAAGGCGACCATTATTTATTAAACGGAGCAAAAATGTGGATATCCAATGCGCCATTTGCTGATATTGCAGTGGTATGGGCAAAGGATGAAGCGGGAGATATACGTGGAATGATCCTGGAACGTGGAATGGAAGGGTTTACCACCCCTGAAACCCATGGTAAATGGAGTTTAAGAGCTAGTGCTACCGGCGAATTGGTGTTTTCCAATGTGAAAGTTCCTAAAAACAATATATTTCCAGGAGTAAAAGGACTAAAAGGACCTTTGAGCTGCCTGAATTCAGCACGTTATGGTATATCCTGGGGCGCCATTGGAGCCGCAATGGACTGCTATGACTCGGCTTTAAGATATTCAAAAGAGCGCATCCAGTTTGGAAGACCCATTGGTGGATTTCAATTAACCCAAAAAAAGCTGGCTGAAATGATTACCGAAATTACCAAAGCACAGCTATTAACCTGGAGATTAGGCGTACTAAAAAATGAAAACAGAGCCACTCCGGCCCAAATATCTATGGCCAAACGAAATAACGTAAACATGGCACTGCAAATAGCACGGGAGGCCAGACAAATACATGGAGGAATGGGGATTACCGGCGAATTTCCAATTATGCGTCATATGATGAACTTAGAATCCGTTGTCACGTATGAAGGAACACACGATATCCACTTGTTAATTACGGGAATGGATGTGACTGGTTTAAATGCATTTGAATAAGAACTACGATTAGGAAATATGTATATTGAACAACTTTATACGCAGTGCCTGGCAGAGGCAGCTTATTATATCGAATCGGATGGAGAGGCTGTTATCATTGATCCTTTGCGTGAAACAGAACCCTACATAGCACTTGCCAAAAAAAGAGGAGCCACTATAAAATATATTTTTGAGACGCACTTTCATGCGGATTTTGTATCCGGTCATATCGACCTGGCTGCAAAAACAGGAGCTGTGATCGTGTATGGTCCGACTGCCCAAACTGTTTTCTACAGCCTTGTTGCAGAAGATGAAGAGTTGTTTACAATAGGTGATGCGAAACTAAAAGTATTACATACGCCTGGACATACCATGGAATCGGCCTGTTATTTATTGTATGATGAATCCGGGAAGGAACATGCCGTATTTACCGGCGATACTTTGTTTGTGGGTGATGTAGGGCGACCGGATCTGGCGATTAAAAGTGATTTAACACAGGAGGATTTAGCGGGAATGTTATATGATTCGCTGAATAAAAAAATCAAGCCATTAGCAGATGATGTGATTGTGTATCCCGCTCATGGTGCAGGTTCTGCCTGTGGTAAAAATATCGGTAAAGAAACATTCTCAACGATAGGTGTTCAGAAAAAAACAAATTATGCTCTTCAACCCATGACGAGAAAGGAATTTGTTGCCGCTGTTACAGAAGGTTTAGCAGAGCCACCTGGTTACTTTGCAATGGATGCCATGTTGAACAAGCAAGGCTATGAAAATATTGAACAGATACTTTCAAAAAACACCAATCCATTGTCCGTTGAAGAATTTGAAAAAGCGATTGGAGAAGGGATGCTTATCTTAGATACACGAAATGCTGATGAATTTGAAAGAGGTAGTATTAAAGATGCTTTAAATATAGGATTGAACGGACAGTACGCGCCTTGGGTAGGTGCTTTATTGGATGTGAATCAGCCGTTATTGCTTATTACAGATGAAGGAAAAGAAACGGAGGCTGTTTTGCGTTTAGCAAGAGTTGGATATGAAAAAGTACATGGCTTTTTAAAAGGCGGGATGGAAGCATGGCAAAAGGCCGGTAAAGTGGTAAGTTATATGGATAGTATTACTGCAAAAGAATTTTCAAAAAACATAGCACAAAAAAAAATTATTGATGTACGCAATGCATCAGAATGGAAAAATGGAGTGATAGAGCAAGCTCAGCTAATTTCATTGAATGATCTTCAAAAGCAACTCTCTTTCTTGAATAAGAACGAGCATTATTATATTCATTGTGCCGGCGGGTATCGTTCAATGATGGCGGCATCGTTAATGAAAAAAAGTGGATTCAATCAGGTAACAAATGTAAAAGGAGGGATAGCAAAAATACAGGAAGAGCAAATAGCCCTAGTGGAGCCTGTTATAGAGCAGTAAATTGATTTAAAATAGATGAAAATGAAAAAATACACATTTATACTTATTGCTCTTGTGTTTTCCAGTTTATGCATAAAAGCACAAACAACAAATTCTGCGGTGATTTCAAACGTATCGTCAGAGGAATTTAGTAAGATGATAAATACTGATAAAACAGCTATTATTATTGATTTAAGAACAGATAAAGAAATTGAGAAAGGGTTTATCGCCGGGGCGATTCAAATTGATTATTTAGGAAAAACATTCGATAATCAGATAGCAGCACTGGATAAGGAAAAGACGTATTTCGTTTATTGTCAGTCTGGAGGAAGAAGCAGCGACGCAGCTGCATATATGGAAAAACAAGGGTTTAAAAAGATAATTAATCTTGAAAAAGGATTTTCCGACTGGAAACAAAAGGGGTTCCCCATTGATAGTAAAACAAATAAATAGTACGCCTATTTTATTCTTCTGTTTTTTTAATTCCTACCCATCTAATTTACCGACAGAAACGTATGGTATACATAACGGTTTGGTAATTGTTCTTCCCCGACAGTTTAAATCACCGTTAAAAAAAGAAAACATACCGTTTGTTAATTTGTGATTCACCCGTGTAACAATAACAAGCTTGATGCGTTAAGAAATTTAGAAAAAATTGAGCGTAAATAAGTTAATAATGAAAAGAAGAATACTCATCAGTTGTGTTTTGTTGGTAGGCGTTTTAGCTTGTCGGGCACAAACATATTTTGATGTATCAAAAGAATACCCTTGTCGGGGATGCGGAAATTACACTGCTGATTTAAGTACGCTAAAAAGCTATAGTCCTCTTGAAATTCAACAAGTATTCAATTCAATTTTAAAAACAGGTGTTGAGTTTAATTTTCCCCAGGGTGGGTGTCAGCAACGTGCCCAAATTATGTCGATGTTGCTTCAACAGGTTTATAAAATAGAACATTGCAAAGTATGGTTATTTGCACCGGCTGATTTATATTTTAAGGATAACAGACGATTGATCGTTTCCGACAAAAATAACCTGTGTAAAAACAACCAGATTGCCTGGGGATATCACGTGGCACCTGTTGTATTGGTGAAACAGGATAAACGAATAGACACACTTGTTTTTGATCCTTCTTTAAAATGTTCTGCTCCTATATTATTGCGTG
>DASRRA010000586.1:0-3245 GCA_035696085.1 Bacteroidia bacterium
CGCAACATAGAAAATGGTAAACTAATGATTTATGCGAACAACGGTTTTCCATTTGATGCCGATGTTAAAATATATACCATTAATAGTCTGGGTGTGGTAACGGATTCGTTGCAAGGTACAACCAGCACTATTCTTCAGGCACCTGTAGATGCCCAGTTAAAAGTCAGTGCAAAGCGCTTAACAAAAATCACCATCCCTTTAAACGCTTCACAAATAAACACCTTGTATGATACGAAAAAAGCGAAATTTAAGATAAAATTTAATACTGCTGCACAACCCAACTACATCAAGATATATAGTGATTACACGATGGATATAAAAGTGGTTGGAGACTTTAATTATTCATTACAAATTCAATAAGTTTCTACGTGAAAAAAATCTACCTACTTTGTTTTATGCTGATTTATTTCGGCAAAGGTTATGCTCAAATTCCCGTTATTTTTTCTGATAAATATTCTGATTCTTCTAAAACCCGTGTAGGTGTCGCTTCCGATTTCTTTGCCAATGCCAATGCGCTGACTGCTGATTTTATCAATGTGTTTTATAACGGCGGGCACATTGATGTGAACCTAAAAGATAAAGTACTGGTACGCACTAAAAATAGCAATCGCGTGGGTGCCGAGCTAAACAATAGTGTTTTTGCAGCATTCCGCCTGGATTCGCTTTGTCACAAAGCCGGATACAATCTCTTTTTCAGTATTCGCGGCCGACAGCATTTTGATTGTCATTATCCAAAAGATTTTTACAAAGTCGGATTTTATGGAAACGCTGCCTATGCAGGCAAAGAAGCGAATTTTGCTAACTTTGGTGTTAACCTGATTCGCTATCAGCAATTTCAAATCGGTTTATTTTCTACTAAGCTGGATACCAATGCACGTTGGGGTATCTCCCTCTCTTTTCTTAAAGGCGAACAATATCAATCTATTTTTGCTAAAAAAGCGATGCTGTATACAAGCCCCGATGGGCAATACATCACATTTGATACAGAAATGGAAATGGCAGAATCGGACCCGGCACATAAAGGCATAAAAGCCATGAATGGATTTGGGATGAGTATGGACTTTTATTTTGAATCGCCCTTTCACACAAAAATTGGTGAAACAACCATTGCCGTATCCGTTTCGGATATAGGGCTGATACGCTTTAATGACAATTCCATTTACCGCCACCAGGATTCTTTATTTAAGTATGATGGGTTTCACATCAATAGTATTTTTGATATCTCGGATTCTACTTTTTTAAAGACCTCCCAGGACAGTATAAAAAATAAGGTGTTGCCACCTACGCGAAGATCTGTAACCGCTACATTGCCAAGCACACTGAATCTATCCATAGAAACTGTATTAAGCGAAAATTTCCATTTGATTGGTGGAATTCATCATATCTTTAATGCGAATTATACATTTCAACCTTATGTAAAGGGAAATATTTATTTCAATAAATACTTTATGATCTCTGCAACCATTGGCTATGGCGGTTATGGTGGCTTCAATAGCGGATTGGGACTGGGTATAAAAACCAAGAGTGGAATTGCATTGTATGCCGGAACCAACAATTTTGAAGGCTTCATAGCACCATCCGAGTTTGCAGGCAGAGCTGCTTATCTTTCAATTATTAAACATTTCAATTAAAAAAAATATATGTCATTAAAATCAATTCCATTTATAAAAAATTTAGAAGCCAATAATTTCTTTTTATTAGCAGGACCCTGTGTTGTAGAGAGTGAGGAGATCTGTTTTGAAGTAGCAGAACGTGTAAAAGCCGTTACCGATAAATTACAAATACCCTATATTTTTAAAGCCTCTTACCGCAAAGCGAATCGTTCCCGACTGGATTCATTCACGGGTATTGGAGATGAAAAGGGATTGGAATTACTTCAAAAAGTTGGAAAAAAGTACAACGTTCCAACCGTTACCGATATTCACTCGCATGAAGAAGCTGCACTGGCAGCCAAATATGTAGATGTATTACAAATACCTGCTTTTCTTTGTCGTCAAACGGATTTGTTGATTGCAGCAGCGAAGACAGGCAAGCATGTCAATATTAAAAAAGGGCAGTTTTTATCTGCAGAGTCGATGAAGTTTGCAGTAGATAAAGTAAGAGAATCCGGCAATAACAATGTAATGCTTACCGAACGTGGAACGTTTTTAGGGTATCATGATTTAGTGGTGGATTACAGAGGCATTCCTGAAATGCAAAAAAATAATGTTCCGGTAATTATGGATATTACCCACTCGCTTCAGCAGCCCAACCAGGCAAGCGGTGTTACCGGTGGCAAACCTGAACTTATAGGAACCATTGCTAAAGCAGCCATTGCCGTTGGAGCAGACGGATTATTTTTGGAAACACATCCCAATCCTTCAAAAGCAAAATCAGATGGGGCCAACATGCTGCACCTCGATCATTTTGAAAAGCTTATGACAGACCTGGTTAAAATCAGAAAAACAATTTGCACCTTATAACATGTATCAACTAAAGTATCTATTCTCGCTACTCCTCCTATTTACAGGGATCTCAGGAGTTGTTTACGGACAGCAAATACGATTTCGTAATGTAATGGGAAATACGGGATATGATATTGGCATGTCGGCACAACAAACTTTTGATGGAGGATACATTGTTTGTGGCTCTACAACAAGTGTGGGTAGCGGTAATACGGATATTTACATTATAAAAACAGATTCATTGGGTATCCCAACAAATGAAACTTCCGTTGGCGGAATCTACGTGGATCGTGGAATTTCTGTTAAACAAACAATTGATAGCGGGTATGTGGTATTAGGCTATACAAACGATGTAAGCGGTGCTGGCGGCTATGATATTTGTGCCATTAAGCTAAATGCGCTACTAAAAGTAGAATGGCGAAAAAATTATGGCGGTGCCGATTGGGATTTTGGAAACTGTATTCAGCAAACCAGCGACAATGGTTTTATCATTTGCGGTGGTACTTATGGTAAAGGAAGCGGGGATGAGGATTATTACCTGATCAAAACAAATGCAGTTGGCGATACTTTGTGGACACGTACCTACGGCGGCTTATATCAGGATGAAGCAAAAGCCGTTATAGAAACAAGTGACGGAGGCTATATCTTAACGGGGTTTAGCATGAGCGCAGATACGCTTGGTGATTTTTATACAGTAAAAACAAATAGCATTGGAGATACTTTGTGGACCAATACATTTGGAGGTACGCAAATGGATGTAGCGAATACCATTCTTGAACTTCAAGCCGGAGGATATGCTGT
>DASRRA010000587.1:0-1864 GCA_035696085.1 Bacteroidia bacterium
CGAGAGGAGCACTTCTGTCTCCTTTATTAGCATCAAAGCCAAACCTAATTTGAAATGGGCTTGGAGTTCTTGGCATAAACTGATTTCGTTCCTGTGAATATGTGAGTGAAGCTGTATCTTGAAATTTTCTGAAATCTTGAAGATGATATCGTTCAAATTTTGGTTTAGGAGCAACTGAAGTGATTGCTGGAAAAAGCGTTGTGTCAGCCGTACTGACTACAAAAGGTATGTTGACTTTGTTTGCCATCAAAATCTCTGTCCGTTTTGCAGCATTGGCATTCGTAGGTGGTTGACTTATATTGGGTTTTCCAACTGGCTGAGAAAATACAGGCACAGATATTAGGAACAAAACTAACTTTAGTAGATATTTTTTCATTTATGTATTTGTTTACAGGATTAAAAAAGCAAGTTTCTTAACTATTAAGCTCCGAAGTCATTGGAAAAAGAATATCTTTTTGAACACGTGCAAGTAGTTAGATTATTACCGTGAATTGAATTAAGGTAATAATGTTATATTAAATTTCGTAAGCCCTGAACAAATAACCTGAATTTATATTTAATGAGAAAGGGTGTTTTTCCTGTTTCTAAAAGAGACGTTACCTAACCGCGTGCTTCTTAAAACGTCGAGAATATTTTAATAATAATTTATAATAGCCTTAAAAGAATTGCGTGTAACGGAATTAGTTAATCAAAAGTGTTTTTAATTTCAGATTTTAAAAAAATTATTCCATAGAGGAAAAACACTCCTTTTGTTAAACGGTAATTATTTTTTTTACAAAAAGACTTATAATTGAATCGAAATAACAAATGATCAATTATAAATTTTCTTAAAAAATAAATACCATGAAAACTTTAAAATTCCTTATATTTTTTCTTCTTTTTTCAAACACAATTAAAGCTCAGCAAGTCCTACCTTTAATTGTAAACAAGAAAAAAAACGAATTTAGCGCGAAAGAAAAAGGAGAGTTAAACTCTACTGATTATGATAAAATATATATTTTAGGATCAGGGAGTACAGATGCATTGGAGCTTAATAAACTTACTGCATCAGGCGGATTAGGTGTAGCAGTTAAACCTTCAAAGAGATTAACAATATTTCTCAATTATAATTTTGGCGGAAATGTAGTAAAAAAAGAAAAAGCGGATTCTGTTTATTTAAGCTCTTTTTATTTCCCGGATATTGCTTCTACAGCCTTTTCTGGAAGTATTAATTTATCTCTTTTACCTCTCCCTTTTTCATTTAGTAAAAACAAGACAATAAAAATATTTGATCCAATAGCGGAGCATCAACTCTTAATTACTCTAGATGGATCCATTCAAGAGCGAAATGTTAACAGGGATTCGGTTTTATACAATTTGAATTTTGCAAATTTCGATGTTGGTCCTAAGTATCAATGGTTATATTCCGGTAAAAACGAAAATAACGCAATTTTTACTATCGGGATTTTTTACAATCGAGTATTTATTAATGATAATTCAAAGCGAGATTTTAATGCATTATTTAATCCTACGGGAAATAACTCTGTAGCTCTGCCGCACGGATTTGAAGGTATCAGCGGGTTGGTATCTATTCAATTTAATAAGGCGTTGGTCTATTTTCGCACATACTCAGATTTAAATAAACACAAAGATTTAGCATTTTCAATAGGAATCAAAGCAGTTGGAGAGTTCTTTTCATTCTAATGGAAATATATTCCCATACTCGAGTTGACTAATCAGCTGTTCCAGCTTCAACTCTTGCATGCGTGTACTTCCAAGAATTCTGTTACGTGTAAAAATTATTCATCCGGAAATTATCGACATAGATATACTTACCGGTATCATTTCCCTTAAATTCGAGTCCATATTCTGAACATAGCTTCTT
>DASRRA010000588.1:0-2972 GCA_035696085.1 Bacteroidia bacterium
ATTGAAAAGCCAGTCCACGCATAAATCTAATAGCGATAAAATATCAGAGGAGATATATACATATTCATCCTTAACCAGTCCAGTCACGCAAAAATCATGGGGATATCATTGGTATATTGCTTCATATAATCTTTGCGGGGCAAGTGGATATAATGGGTTTGCCGGCACCTACCGTGCAGAAATTGAAAACTACCGCGCAAGCCAGGTTGTTCGCAAAGATTTTGATCAAAACAACCAATCTAATTTTATCCAGAACACAGTTGACTACACTTATGCAGGTAATAAAAGGTTAATAAAGACGACTACTTCAACCAACTCAAAGGGAAATTCGTTATCAAAAACATTTTATTATCCTGAAGATATGGACCAAGCCGGTAATGGAATTCCCATGCTTACCGGTATTGACCAGGCATCGATCAATAATATGGTTGGTAGTAATAGAACAAATGTTTTGATTCATACGGCGGATAATAATAATGGAGCCATAACGCAATTGCATAATACTTATGAAACGTTTAACCTCGGCACTTACAATAATGTTTATCTGACATCTGTTGCAGCTTATAAGGGAACAACATTAATAAGACAACAGTTCATGAAGTATGATCTGGTAACATCTAACCTGATATCAACAAATGAAACCGGTGGAAAATACAGCTCCTTCTTATATGGTTATAATTCTTCTTATCCAGTTGCTAAAGCAACAAACGTGTCTTCTTCATCAACAGCGACACTTCAGTCTGGTACTACCTATGGAGGTTATTTTTATTTAGCTGGCTCTGCAAGCTTTACCACCACAATTTCCGGAAGCATCGTATTGAATCTTAGTTTTGGCAGCTATCCCGGCTCTAACAATCTTACCAATGCATATTATACCATAACAGGAGCCTCCAATGCAAGCGGCACACTATGTTTTTCCATGACGGGGAGTGGTTGCGGTGGTAACAGCTCCAGTGTTACAATACCCAATATGCCTGCTGGTACTTATTCGCTTTCGGCCTACGCTTCGACAAATTATCCAAGCAGTAATCCATTTCTTTCTTACAGTTATGCGACATTGACCCCAACATTCACATATACAAAAGAATTTTTTTACCAGGGTTTTGAGGAAGGTAATGCGACCAATAGCGGCAATGCCCATACAGGAAACGGGTATTATACGGGAAATTATTCTGTAAATTTTACTCTTCCTAATAGTCGCAGCTATGTGATGCAGTGGTGGAATTTAGTAAATGGTGTATGGATTTTTAATGAACAACAATATACGGGCCCTGTGAATCTTACCGGATCAGTTGATGATATTCGTGTATTTCCAAGTGATGCACAAATGAGCAGCTTTTCGTACAACCCATTGGTTGGAGTGACAGGTGAAACAGATCCCAGCGGTAGAACTGTTACTTCTGAGTACGATGGTTTTTCCAGGTTAAATATAACAAGGGATAATGACAAAAACATTTTGAAGAAAATATGTTATAGTTATGCCGGGCAAACGATCGGGTGCGCTTTATTTACAAACGCCATGCAAAGCGGCGATTTTACCCGGAATGATTGTTCACCAGGTACGGGTACAACTGAAACTTACATCGTACCTGTCGGTAAGTATTATTCAGAAATAAGCCAGGCTGATGCGGATCAGCAGGCAATTAATGATTTAAATACCAACGGACAGGACTATGCGAATACGCATGGACAATGCATTAATTCAAATGTCAATGTTGTTGTTAATAATTACACCGGAGCCTATTTGACTATTACGTTGACCAATTCCAGTAATTACAATGATGTTTATTATTTCTATGTTTTTGGATACCAAACCAATTATACGATTGGTACAGTTCCAATCGGCAATTATGACATCGTTATTGATCCGGTTTACAATCCATACGACTGGTTCTGGTACGATATAAACGGATATTACCAATCAGGTTCCGGATATCAATCCTGGTACTATATGGGATTATATTGTACCAATTGCTGTACGATCAATATTTCCAATTAACCTCTAATAGATTTTGTTATGAAAATAATTACAATACTATCCCTGTTGATCTTCTCAATTTTTCATGCGAGGTCACAATCGCCAGTTGACTTGTGGGCTATAAAGTTTTTCACAATCGACAGCTTCAAGCTTGACATGAGCGCATTTAAGGGTAAGACGATTATTATAGCAACGATCGATGCTTCTGAACCGAAAAGATCACAGTTAGTGTACCTGGATTCCATCAACAGGAATTCTAATTCCCAGGTTGGAGTAATCGGAGTTTTTATTAATGATTTTGGTAAAGAGAAGAAAAAAGATATTTTATTAAATATTTTAAGACAAGGAGAAGGGTTGAGTTTCCCGATTACCAATGTGACAAAAGCCGGGAAGGGAAAAGATGATGAAAAAGACAGGCATGAGCTTTTACAATGGCTGATATATAAAGCAAAGAGCAGTCATTTTAAAATTGATTTTGATCAGCCGGAAAAACTTTTTGTAATAAGCAAGCATGAAGTGTTGTATGCTGTTTTGTCGGGAAAAACATTTTTAACCCAAAGTAAAATGATGGAGTTGCTTAACAAAAACCCGCAGAACTAAATGATAAAAAAATAAAAAGGTCAGGATCGGATTTATTGTGGGTTGGGGTTAATCTTAAATAAATTTTTCTTTTAATAAAATCTTCTTTATGCAAAATAAAATAAAAACTTTCCTATTTTTTGTCTATGGAATTATCAGCATAAATGTAGTTTTTGCACAACAAAATTTAAATTTTGTTCGGTCATTTGCAGCACAAAAACCCATCGTCAATGAACCTGATATTATATCCGGTTCAAGAACTGTTCAGGAAGTTATAAGATCTACGGAATATATTGATGGTTTTGGCCGACCTGTTCAATCTGTTGTTAAACAATCAAGTCCTTTACTGAAAGATTTAGTAAGTATCAGGGTTTACGACAATTGGGGCAGAGAAGTGAATAGTTACCTCCCTTTT
>DASRRA010000589.1:0-4389 GCA_035696085.1 Bacteroidia bacterium
TAAGCTTGAATTTGTGATGCAGTGTTTTAGACGATAGGGCAGAAAACGAACGAATAACTTCAGGGAAAACTTATTGTCTAAAAATTTATTTATTGAAACAAATGTAAACCAATAAGCAGCAATTCCAAATGTGAAGCAAAAAAAATTAACATATTGTTTATAACTGGTTCCGCTGGGGAGAAATTTATACGAAAAAAATCAGTGTGAGTGTAGGTATGAGTGTGGAGGGTTCAACTGGAATGCAGGTTTGGAGCGGGACTTATTCTATTCGATAGCCCCGATTGTAACGGAAAGCTTTACTGTAGCGATAGCGAAAGTAAACTTGAAGTGCAAAGCGGGACTGCAGGAAATAGATAGTGATACAGTTGCGCTTCTAAATAAAAAGACAAACCCAACAGGTTTTACGTTTACGTTAAACTTCAACGTACGCTGTAAAAACCTGTCGGATTAGCTGTGTATTCGTATTGATTAAGTATATTATTTTTTATACTTCTTAAATAACGATGTTGCTGTATGCCCTCCAAAACCAAATGTATTGTTCAGCGCATAATTCACCTCGGTTTCCAGTGGTTTATTGGCAACAATGGATATTCCTTTCGGAATGTTGTCATCCGGATTTTGAAGGTTAATGGTTGGAGGTATAATATTGTGTTTAACCGATAATACAGAAATAATTGTTTCGATTGCACCAGCAGCGCCAAGTAAATGTCCTGTCATGGATTTGGTAGCGCTTACGTATATAGGTTTACTGCTTGCTTCATTTTTAAGTACACTTGCGATACCTATCAACTCGCTGTTATCTCCAATCGGTGTTGATGTAGCATGTGCGTTAATATAATCCACCTCACTTGGTTTGATTCCGGCTTCTTTCAATGCACGGATCATCCCTTGTGCTGCGCCAACACCATCCGGTGATGTGCCTGTTAGATGATACGCATCTGCAGCCATTCCTCCGCCCACCATTTCACCATAAATTGTCGCGCCTCTTTTTAATGCGTGCTCCAACTCTTCTAACACGAGTGCCCCTGCACCTTCTGCCATTACAAATCCGTCTCTGTCTTTATCAAATGGACGGGATGCTGTTTGTGGTGAATCATTTCTTTTGGATAATGCTTGTGCTGCACTAAAACCTCCCACAGAACCCTGGGTTATGGCCGCTTCGGAACCACCTGCGATAATAACTTTTGCTTTGTTCAAACGTATCGTATCAAATGCAGCAATGATGGCTGTATTTGAAGATGCACAAGCGGATATCGTAACATAGTTTGGTCCGTATAATTTATTACGAATCGAAATAACACCGGCTGCAATATCGACAATCATCTTTGGAATAAAAAACGGATTGAAACGAGGCGTTCCATCACCTGCATAAAATTCTTTTAATTGTTCTTCAAATGTACTGATCCCTCCATTACCGGATCCCCAGATAACGCCTATGTCTGCTTTCTCTTCGAATGACATATGTTCCAAATCTAAACGCGCGTCTTTGATTGCCTGATCAGATGCATAGATGGCATATTGTGTAAACAGATCGTATTTACGAATTTCTTTTTTCTCGATAAACTCTTCCGGGTGGAAATTTTTTACTTCACAGGCAAACTGCGTTTTAAATTTTGACGTGTCAAATTTTGTAATTGGTCCGGCTCCACTTTTTCCTTCAAGTACATTGTTCCAAAATTCAGTTACTGTATTACCCAATGGAGTAATTGCACCCATGCCCGTTACCACAACTCGTTTCATATCTTTGTTTAATTAGTTTATACTCGTTGAATTTGTAGTACAAAAGTAATTAATTGAATCGAAATCTTATTGATTTACCCTTTGATTTGAAAACAGGCTTTAATTCTTCTACAGGCTGAAATAACCTGATAAACAGCAACTAACAATTTATAAAACAAATGGTCGTCAAAAATTTGACGACCATTAATCAGTATTTGACTACAAAGAATATAAGTAGGCCCCTATTCTATCTATATAGGTTTTCGCGCCTCCGTAAAAACCAAGAACTTGTGATTGATTTGCACCTGCATAGAATGCGGTTCCACCATTTCCACCATAAGAAAATACTTTTTTATTGGTATAAATTGTCAAGCGATCCAGGTAGGTGGCACTTTTTCCTGCAATAGCTGTGATGCGCTCTGTTGCAGCAAACGGTTGAAGATAAAAGTCTCCACCTGTTCCACCAACTACGTATGAGTAAATACTTCCATTTGTTCGGATATACCAAATAGATAATCCCTCTACATAATTTTTGCTACGTACACCAATTGCATATATTTTATCGGTGCTTGCTTTGGGATAAATGGAATAGCTATCTCCTCCTCCGCCACCCCATGGCCCAACTTGCGTTAAGTAAGAGGCCGCCGTTTTATTAGCGGTACCAGGAGTTGTTTCTGCATGGTACACTTCAGCACTTTTCAACTTTTCAGGTAATTGATCCCAGGTATATTTTGCTGAATTTTTTTCAGTAAACATACCGTCCTGGTTCTCATCCACAGTTGTTGTTGTGCTAACCTGGTTGTTCATTGGTTGTATCGTTTCTTTTTTACATGAAAAAAGAAAGATGGATACTGTAACTGCGGCGATTAAATTTAATTTTTTCATAATTTTTAGTTTTAATGGTTTATAAATAATTCTCTGTATTCATTCTAATTGTATTCATTCATTGATTTTTTTTGTCCTTTACCTCCTTTCTTAGCTTTGCTTGCATTGAGTGCGCATGTCTTTTCAAGCAAAATCATTTATCTATTTTTATTAACTCTGTAATTAAATCAGTTCTCAGGAAAATGGACGATGAAGCATAAGCTTCCTTACAAGGTGTTTTGGCGGTATTTAACCAGGTGTTTTTCCGGGTATCAAAAAGAAGGTAGCGATGAGAAATAAAAAAACGCGAATGTTCTTATTCATGCGCGTTTGCAGAGGGTTTAACAAATTATATGTATGATGCCAGAGGGATCAGTCCTATTTGCAATAGTTCCAGCAAGTAGTTGGGCTTATTCCGAAAATTAAAAAGAAAATAGAATGAGTGATTTTAATTGATTCGTTTCAACTTGGCCATGTAAAAACCATCGAAGCCATCGCTAGGCATTATTTTTTTATCTTCAATCAGTTCAAACGATTTTTCATTTTTCTTCAAAAATGCAGTTACCTGATCCTGGTTTTCGCTTGGCAAAATACTACAAGTCGCATATACCATTACTCCTTCGGGTTTAAGCATGGTCGCATAGTCGCTTAGGATATGCTGCTGGGTTTGCCTGATGGTGTTTAAAAAGTCAGGACTGAGTTTCCATTTTGCATCGGGGTTTCTTCTTAAAACACCAAGTCCGGAGCACGGAACATCAAGAAGTAAGCGATCAGCTGATTTGGCTAATTTCTTTATACTATCCGCCTGAATAGTTTGTGTTTTAATGATTGAAATACCGGCACGCTCCGATCGTTTTTTCAGCTCTATCAATTTCCGTTCTTCTACGTCCATTGATAAAATGCTTCCTTTATTTTTCATTGCTGCTGCAAGGTGCAGTGACTTTCCGCCAGCACCTGCACAGGCATCAATTACCTGCATTCCTTCTTCTACTTCTAAAAAAGGAGCAATCAATTGCGAGGATGCATCTTGTATTTCAAATAAGCCCTGCTTGTATTCAGCCAATTGCTGCAGATTCTGGCGTCGTTGTAAAATAAGTGCTTGGGGATAATCATCCATTACCCAGGTTTCTATTTGTTGTTCAGCCAATAAGCGTTGCAATTGTATGCGGGAAGTTTTTAGTTCGTTTACACGAAGTACTACTTTTGCTTCTGAATTGAGTGCATGCAGCTCTTCTCCCCAAATTTGTTCGCCCAGTTCCTGGCTACCCATTTCATCCAGCCAATCGGGGACGGATTCTTTAAATTTCCGGGTTTGTTCAACAATGGCAGCATTTTTCAGGATCTCGGTTCTGTCGACCTCTTTAAATTCGGGCCAATCCGGTAATTCTTCTCCATCCAATACCTGTTTGATGACAAAAAGTTTATAATAATCGGGGGGAGTAGGAGTTGTTTGTGCAGCTAAAATCCCGCTATAATAGCGTCTCCAACGCACCATTTCATACACTGTTTCTGCAATAAATCGCCGGTCGCGGGAGCCCCAGCGCTGGTTTTGCTTCAATACCTGTTCAACAGCTTTATCAGCAAACTGCCCTTGTTCAAAAATTTGATCAAGCGTAGCTATAACAGCCTGTACAAGCGGTCGGTGGAGTTTCATTTACTAACAAATTACTGTGTAAAAGTAGTAATTACTTGTTTGTTGACAGCATAAAAAAGCTCAGTAAAATTCATTATTTTTGATCTTATGAATTTTTCATCAAAATTAATTGAAGAGGCTGTTAATGAGTTTAGTAAGCTGCCAGGGGTTGG
>DASRRA010000590.1:0-2526 GCA_035696085.1 Bacteroidia bacterium
ATAAGAGGGAATACCTTGACAAGGGATACAATGTCTTTATGGTTGTGCTGGGTTCGCAACCACGCTATGCTATTCCTGACCAGGTTGATGATCTGAAAAGAGCGGTGAGATATATTCGATATAATGCAAAGCAACTGGGTATCGATCCTGATCATATAGGAATTGAAGGAGGTTCGGCCGGCGGGCATCTTTCACTCATAATTGCAACTGCTGATGAAAAAATAAATGCAAATGCCAGCGATCCAATTGATAGAGTTTCATCAAGAGTACAAGCAGCGGCGGTTTTGTTTCCGCCAACGGATTTTTTTAACTGGGGTTTCCCCGGTGCCGCTACGATAAATCAAAGGGAGATACAAAAACAGTTAAGAGTTTATGGAGCTTTTGACTTCAGGATTTGGAACAATTCAACATTGACTTATGATCCCGTTACCGATACAGTTGCAAGAAATAAAATTGGTAAAGAGATCTCTCCTATCTATGCTGTTTCATCCGATGATCCCCCAATATTCATAATCCATGGTGATGCAGATATGACCGTGCCATTACAGCAATCGCAAACATTTGTTGCGAAACTTAAGGAAGCGGGTGTTACAAATAATTATATCATTAAAAAAGGCGGACGTCATAATCCTGATGATATGAAACCCGAACTTGATAAATTTGTAGATTGGTTTGATAAATATTTGAAGTAAGTGGGGATTAATTTTGTTACCAGCTTTTGAATTTCTATTAAACGTCTGTTGTTTCACTCACTTGTGCAGCAACAATTCTATTCAGCAATAAAACAGTTTTCCTTTGTTCCGATTTTGGTTGATAATTAATTAAATTTGGAACAAGAACTTGCGGCAAGCTGCGAGTTAGCGGCAACATTATGACGACCCTCGTTCAAGTAATATCAGTTTTTATAGTGACAATACTTTTAGGTTGCGGCAATCAATCAGGTGGCACACCTAACATCAACAAAACATCTACATTAGTTGACACACCTCGAAGTCTGGTAAAGAACTATGGCGTAAAAGACACTACACGGCTATTTGCTTTTGTAGGAGAAAAAATATCGGTTGACTCGTTGCCATCAAAACAGAACTCATTTGACAATGGCTTCAAAGCGAAATATGTAATTCTAAAAAAAGTATATGGCAGTTTCCCAGAAGACACAATTGAGTTTGTTGCCTACGACCATTATGGGACACCTGCTTTCTCAAAGTTCAAAAACATTCTTCTATTTGTTTCGGCGGACAGGGGGACTTACTACCATCAAAAATACATGTACAACGATGTTTATAAAACTAAAGACGGACGTTGGGCTGGCACGTATGCAAGCGATGACTATGAACATTCTTACAATAAGCACACGAAAATAAAACCTGCAAAGATTGAATTCGCTGGGAAAGTTTCGTTTCCAATAAAAATGGTTGACGAGGAAGGACGACAACTTGAATTCTCATATCCAAAACCATATTTTAAAACAGTCGGCGACAGTGCATTTGCTGTTTATGGCAATTACGTTGAGGATTTAGTTACTCTAAAAAATGAAGGAACTTTGACAGCACGGGGATTGTTTAAGGCTTCTGCTCAACAAGAGGAAGATATGGTAGAAGCATCGCAACCAGAACCACGCAAAAGACCTCCAACTTCAGACGATTTGAAATTTCTTATGTTCTGGAACGATTTTGTTGCATCACTTAATGAGCCTGGACTAAAAAGCTTTAGACAAATTGCATTAGACACCTTATATGTATGCGACCAATTGCTTCCTGCAGATAAGTTTATTGATAAATGTTTTAACCAAGTAATTGACGATGAGGTAAGGAAAAGAATTGTTGATAAAACAAAGCTGGAATATACTTTCACAGGGGTAGAATTTTACAACCTATTAACGAGTCAGGTTAAAAAAGAAATAAGGAAAACGGGCGACAGCTACAGGTTAAGAGAGATGTTAGTAACGAGAAGTACTAAAAATAATAATCCTCCAACAATTTACTTTGATTTTGTTGAGACCAAAAAAGGATACAGACTTTATGAAATAAGTCATCATTGGTTTAAGGACTGTTGCAAATAGTTCTTTCTACGAAATGCTGCCACTAACAGTGCATTGATAATATGGCGGGGCATAGAATATGTTCTCAGCTTTTTGTTCGCTAATCGGCTTTAGTTTCGGCAGACGAATAACGCCGGGCAAGAGAATGAACAATGAGCTTTTGTATCTTTAATCAGCAATGGCACCGGGCGGACGGAACACAGAATGCCGCCACAGCGCCAATGCATATCATTAATCTATAAACGGAACAAGGCTCTGAGGGAACGTAAAGGAGTCAGCAAACTGTAAGCTAGCGGTCATTTTACATACACACAACCGATAATAGAAATTTGTACAGAAGTGAAAGCAAGAAGCATCATACCAGGCGAAAAAATTTCAAAATATGTAGATAGAATACTGGTAATTGAAAATAAGCAAATTACTTCCCCGTTTATTTTACCACTATATGCAAATGGCGTTCCCACTATACTTTTTAAATCAGTAAG
>DASRRA010000591.1:0-7810 GCA_035696085.1 Bacteroidia bacterium
ACCTTGCTTTTAAAACAACTGTTTTAATGTTTTCGTTTTCGTCTGCTTGCTCTGCCTGATAAACCCTTGTTTTAATTGTATCTACTTTTACATTGATGCTAATAGACACCTGCATTTTTTTGGTTTGAGCAAAAATGAATGTGCTCAAGCATAACAATACCCCAATCATCGCTATTCTTTTCATGTTTTTAAAATTTACTGGTCATTATTTCTTCTCAACCCAACGCCTTCTATTTTTGGTGTGGTTATCTATTAATGTCAGAAATAACAAAAAGTAACCCCGTTTATTTGTAATTCTTCTTCTTATCTTTATATCCCTAAATGCCAACCACGCACGACATATTAAAGCAATACTGGGGCTACTCGGATTTCCGACCGATGCAGGAAGACATTATCAATGCTGTATTGGAAGGAAAGGATACGCTTGCTTTATTGCCTACCGGTGGCGGAAAATCCATTTGTTTCCAGGTGCCCGCTATGTTGAAAACAGGGCTGTGTTTGGTTGTTTCTCCTTTAATTGCCCTTATGAAGGACCAGGTGGAAAACCTGACGAAGAAAGGCATTAAAGCCATTGCCATTACCTCGGCTATGCATAAGAAGGAAATTGATATTGCCCTTGATAATTGCGTACATGGTGCCGTGAAGTTTTTATACCTGTCGCCGGAGCGCCTGGAAACAGATATTGTAAAAGTGCGTCTGCAAAAGATGACGATCAACTTAATCGCCATTGATGAGTCGCATTGTATATCACAATGGGGGTATGATTTCAGGCCCAGTTATTTAAAGCTGGCCAATTTACGGGAACTATTGCCCAATGTACCTTTGCTGGCCTTAACGGCAACTGCTACGCCGGATGTTGTAAAAGATATACAGGAGAAACTGTTATTCAAAAAGCAGCATGTTATCCAAAAAAGCTTTGAGCGAAAAAATGTAAACTATGTTGTATTACGGGAAGAGGATAAATTACAACGCCTGGTTAAAATCATTAAAAATGTAAAAGGATCCGGAATTGTATATGTCCGAAATCGTAAGAAAACACAGGATATTGCAGCCTATTTAAGGAGCAATCAAATTATCGCCGACTTTTATCATGCCGGACTCGATTCCAAAACCCGGGATGCCAAACAGACAAATTGGATACAAAACAAATCACAGGTAATGGTGTGTACTAATGCCTTTGGGATGGGTATTGATAAGCCGGATGTACGTTTTGTGGTGCATGTGGATGTACCTGATTCTATTGAAGCTTATTTCCAGGAGGCTGGAAGAGCCGGTAGAGATGAAGAAAAAGCATATGCTGTTTTGCTTTACAATGAAGGTGATAAACTGGAATTGCAACGTAACCTGGAGGCCAGCTTTCCCAGCCTTGAAGAAATACGCCAGGTATACCAGGCCATCGTCAATTATTATCAGATGCCGGCAGGATCCGGTAAAGGGGTGACTGTTAATTTCGATATACTCGTTTTTTACGATACCTATAAATTACAACCCAATTTGGTTTTTAACAGTTTGAAGTTTATGGAACGTGAAGGCTATGTTTCCCTTACCGATGCTGTTTTTCAGCCCTCCCGGATCAAATTGGAAATGAATCGGGAAGATCTCTACAAGTTCCAATTGACCAACCCCAAACTGGATGTGTTTATCAAATTATTACTTCGCTCCTATTCCGGTTTGTTCGATAATTTTGTAAAAATAAATGAAGGAGAACTCTCCCGGAAAATTCCTGCAAAACTCGAGGATGTCACCAGGACTTTGAATTACTTGCATCAGCAAGGGGTGATTGTATATGCTGCACAAACAGAGCTTCCGCAGCTCACCTTTGAGCAACCAAGAGTGCAAACGAAAGACCTCACTTTTTCTAAAGAAAATTTCTCGCTGTTAAAACGGAAAGCCGAAGAGCGTGTGCAAGCCGTGATTCATTATGCGGACAGTACACACAAATGCCGTAGTCAGCTGCTATTGGCTTATTTTGGAGAAGCCGACACTTCCCCTTGCAAGCAATGTGATGTGTGTTTGGAGCACAATAAAAAAGTATTGCATACGGATGAATTTGAAAACATCAGTGCCCAAATAAAAGAGCTATTGGCGGTACATCCCATGAAACTGAATATGCTGGTAGATGCTGTTACCGATAACCAGGAAGAAAAAATTCTTCATACCATACAATGGATGATTGATCATGATCAGATAAAATATAATGAACACAATTTACTCCAGATCCCCTGACTTTGTCAAGGGCGAATAGAAGACTCGAGCCTTTCGGGCTTGTAAATGTATAAGAGAATATGAAGCTTGAAAAAGATTTTTATTTAAGGGAAGATGTGGTAAGCATTAGCAAAGAATTGCTAGGGAAATACTTATTCACAAATATAGATGGAAAGCTAACGGCCGGTATTATCACCGAAACAGAAGCGTATGCAGGAGAAACTGATAAAGCCTCTCATGCTTATAATAACAGGCGTACCAAACGAACTGAGATCATGTTTGGGGAAGGCGGACAAAGTTATGTGTACTTGTGTTATGGTATTCATCATTTATTTAATGTGGTCACCAATTATAAAAATATACCGCATGCTGTGCTGGTGAGAGCTGTAAAACCAGTGGAAGGCCTTAACACCATTTTACAACGCAGAAACTTGGAACCAGCAAAAGAAATAATTGAACAGGTGAAAACGGGCAAGAAAAAAATTGCAGGCGGACCCGGAACTGTTTCACAAGCCCTGGGTATACAAACGATTCATACCGGGTTGGATTTAACACAGAATAAAATTTGGATTGAAGACAAAGGTATTGCCGTGAAAGCAAAAGATATTCTTGTTGGTCCTCGTGTAGGTGTTGATTATGCAGGAGAAGATGCAAAGCTGCCCTATCGGTTTATTGTGAATTTGTAACATGATATTAGAAAAAAATACATATTTTTAAAAACAATTTTCTCTCTTCTGTACACTATTAAAACAAAGGAAAGAAGCAACAAAACTATTATAGGTGTTCATGATAAAAGCAGAATCCATTTTTAAATCATACGGCAAACTTCATGTACTAAAGGGCGTCTCTTTGTCTATTGAAAAGGGAGAACTCATTAGTATTGTGGGAGCATCGGGAGCGGGAAAGACAACATTACTCCATATTTTAGGGACATTGGACAGGCTTGACAAAGGTGTTTTAGAAATGAATGGTGTGGAAGTTTCTTCCTTAAGTGAAAAAAAACTGGCGCATTTCCGGAATAAAAATATTGGCTTTGTATTTCAATTTCATCATTTATTACCGGAGTTTACCGCCCTTGAAAATGTTTGTATTCCGGGCTTTATAGCAGGCACTTCTAAATTAAAAGTAGAAGCAAGAGCCAAAGAGCTGTTGTCATTTTTAGGATTAACAGAGCGTATTCAACATAAACCAAGTGAACTATCTGGTGGTGAACAACAACGGGTAGCTGTTGCACGAGCATTGATTAATAATCCATCTGTTATTTTAGCAGATGAGCCCTCCGGAAACCTTGATTCTGCAACAGCAAAAGAGCTGCACCAATTATTTTTTAAACTTCGTAAAGAGTTCAATCAAACGTTTGTGATTGTAACACATAATGAAGAATTAGCGAATATGGCTGATCGTAAATTAATTATGAAGGATGGAATAATTGATGAGAATAAAATTGGTGTGCATGTGCCGGATCAGCCTGATCGATTTTGATACTATGCTAAAGCTTCGGCTTACAAAGTAATCCGAGCAAGAGCAAGAGCGATTAAAAAAACTTCCTTATTTTTTCCATGAATGACGCGGGGGCCGGGCAAGGCTTCATGGTCTGAATATCAATAAAAACAAGGGTTGTACTACCTATATTCAACAATTCATTTTTCTGATTATATACTTCATAATCAAAATTTATTCTTGCTTTGGGAAGTTCTTTGATGGTTGTTTTAATAACCAGGAGATCATCATAAAAAGCAGGTTTTAAATATTTTAAATTACAGGTGTATACTGGTAACATCACGCCACTATCTTCCATTTCTTTATAGCTTGTTCCAAGTTGACGTAATGCTTCTACTCTTCCCACTTCAAAATACTGTGCGTAATTGCCATAGTATACATAGCCCATTCGGTCTGTTTCTGCATATCTCACACGAACAGTTGTTTCAGATACATACATATAGAGAGGAGAATTTTATAACAAGAATATCATATTTGAAAACGTTTTTAAATTACAGTTAATTTTTAGAAACCGTCCAAAAAAAAAATATTTTTTTTTATTTTTTATTTCCGTTTTTTGTTCATTAAATTGTTTATAATTGCATCACTATATTATTAAAACGATCAAAATAATTAGTATGGAGAAAATTATAGACACAGCAAGCCTTCTTGACCTTACCTATTTCTGGTGTACCCAACCTCCATATTATTATAGGCTTATTCCAATAAGACCTCAAAAAGAATAAATAATTACCCATAATTTTTTTTTACAGTATAATACGCATTCGTTTTTAAATTTATAAATACAAACTAATTAGAACGAATCAAAAACTGTCTCTTCTATTGGACAGAGAGCAGCGATAATTAAACGACTAATTTTTCGATGAATTCACTTAATTAACAGACAAAATTTATGACTAAAAAATTACTCCAAACTCCCTTCCCTTTAAAGAAAAGAAATCACCCAACCTGCTGCTTTGACTATTTTCTGAAAATACAGTAAAAATGGATGTTTTAGAGGTATTAAATAGGTGTATCGACATACATAAAAACCCTTAAAATTTATACCTATAAAATATTCCATAAAGTCAATAGCAAATTCAATTTTTTTTTAACTTTTTTTATTGAATATTTGTTACCACTATATTAAACTTGTATATATTTACAGTCCGGTTGAAAATAGTGGAAAAGGTAGCAAAACAGACAAAAAGCAGACATCAACAGAAGTATTAACATATTAAAATCAGCGTTTAGAGAATGGAGAAAGCATTTGTAAAAGTTTGGGAGAGTTGCCTCGAGATTATTAAGGACAATGTTAGTTCACAAAGTTTCAAAACATGGTTTGAACCTATAAAACCTGTCAAGCTTAGCTCAAATGTCTTAACAATACAAGTTCCAAGTCAGTTTTTTTACGAATGGTTAGAAGAGCATTATATCACTCTTTTAAAGAAAACCATAAAAAAAGAATTGGGTGCTGAAGGCCGCCTGGAGTACAGCATCATTATGGAAAATAACTATAGCAACTCTTCTAAGCCCTATACGGTTAAAATTCCAACCAATAGCAAAAAGGAATTGAAAAATCCTTCTGTATCGATGCCAATTGATTTGAATCAAAACAGCATCCGTAATCCATTTATAATTCCAGGATTAAAAAAGGTAAACGTTGAGTCTCAATTAAACTCTAATTATTCATTTGATAATTTAGTTGAAGGTGACTGCAACCGTTTAGCACGTTCTGCAGGTTTCGCTGTAGCCAGCAAACCAGGTGGTACTGCCTTTAATCCCTTATTAATATATGGAGGTGTAGGATTAGGAAAAACACATCTTTCGCATGCAATCGGTATTCAAATTAAAAATGAATTTCCAAACAAAACAGTATTGTATGTTTCTTCTGAAAAATTTACGCAACAATACATTGACTCAGTAAGAAACAATAATCAAAATGATTTTGTACACTTCTATCAAATGATTGATGTATTAATTATTGATGATGTTCAATACTTTGCCGGAAAAGAAAAAACACAAGATGTTTTCTTCCACATTTTTAACCACTTGCATCAAACCGGAAAACAGTTGGTATTAACAGCTGATAAAGCGCCGGTTGAATTACAAGGTTTTGAGCAACGTTTGCTTTCCCGCTTCAAATGGGGCTTAGCAGCTGATTTGCAAACACCGGGTTTAGAGACACGTATTGCTATCCTGGAGAAAAAAGTATATGCAGATGGTCTTGATTTACCAAAAGAAGTAATCGAATACCTGGCATATAGTATAACCACAAACGTAAGAGAATTAGAAGGTGCATTGATCTCTTTATTGGCTCAATCATCTATGAATAAAAAAGCAATCACGCTGGAGCTTGCTAAACAAATGATTGACAAGTTTGTGAAAAACACAGCCAGAGAGGTTTCTATTGATTACATCCAAAAAGTGGTTTGTGATTATTTTGATCTTCCAATTGAATTGCTTAAATCAAAAACCCGTAAACGTGAAGTTGTACAAGCACGTCAAATCGCTATGTATTTTGCGAAAAGCATGACTAAATCATCCCTGGCAACCATTGGATTGCACTGCGGTGGAAAAGACCACGCTACGGTATTGCACGCTTGTCGCACTGTTAACAACTTAATGGATACCGACAAACGTTTCAAAAATTACATTGACGAATTAAATAAAAAAATAAGCATTCAATAATTAAGCATTGTGCATAGATTATAAAAAATAGGAATCAGCCACCGGCGATTCCTATTTTTATTTAAATTGATTTAGCATGACAAAAATTTTAATGGTCTGTCTGGGCAACATTTGCCGCTCACCCATAGCTGAAGGGATTTTAAGACACAAAGCACAGAAGGCCAGTATGGATCTTCACATCGATTCTGCCGGAACTTCTAATTATCACATCGGTGAACATCCGGATTCACGTACCATCGCCAATGCAAAAAAGCATCAAATTGACGTTTCCAGGCTTTGTGCACGACAGTTTACCATTTCCGATTTTGATGCATTTGATCATATTTTTGTAATGGATAGCTCCAATTATGCGGATGTACTGGCACTTGCACGAAATGAAAAAGACAAGCAAAAAGTGGAAATGATCTTAAACCGCGTTTATCCCAATTCAAATATGTCGGTTCCTGACCCGTATTTTGGGGGCGAACAAGGATTTGAAAATGTGTTCATATTATTGAATAAGGCGTGTGATGTTATTATAGAATCGTTGAAATGAAAGGCACTTTATACCTCATCCCTACAACCCTTGGTGATACTGCTGAAACAGCAGATGTTATTCCGGTTAAGGTAACGACCATCATTAACCAGATTGATGAATATATTGTAGAGAATGAAAAATCAGCCCGGCATTACCTTAAAAAAGCAGGCATACAAAAACCGTTGCAGGAAATCATTCTACATCCATTAAACCAGCATACGCCTGTTCATGAAATTTCCGGCTATTTAAAAGCCATTTCAGAGGGAAAAAACATAGGTATCATCTCGGAGGCCGGCTGCCCGGGCGTTGCCGACCCAGGCGCTGAAGTGGTTGCCATCGCGCATGAACGTAACATAAAAGTAGTGCCTTTGGTAGGTCCCTCCTCTATCCTGCTGTCCTTAATGGCTTCGGGCTTTAATGGTCAAAGTTTTACCTTTCACGGCTACCTACCGAAAGAACGCCCTGATCGTATTAAAAAATTAAAAGAGCTGGAAAAAGCCGCCAATAAAAGGCAAACACAACTGTTTATCGAAACCCCTTATCGCAATATGCACTTACTGGAAGATCTATTGGCTAGTTGCGAAGGTAACACCCTCCTTTGTATTGCTTGTGATATAACCCTTCCGAGCGAGTTTATTAAAACCAAACGGGTTTCTGAATGGAAGAAACAGTTACCGGATATCAATAAAAAGCCGACAATTTTCTTAATGTATCGGTAACCTGACAGGTTTATGGTAATGAAAAACGATGCACATAATTATCAGGTGATATAAATTAAAAAGAACCTGTCAGGTTTTTCACACTCAGGACTCGCGCTCGCACTGACTTTCTAGCCCCGATTGTAGCGGAAAGCTTTGCTGAAGTGAAACGGAAGCAAACTTGCAGCGGAAAGCGGGACCGCAGGTTACGAAACGTGGG
>DASRRA010000592.1:0-11053 GCA_035696085.1 Bacteroidia bacterium
CCAAAGAGTCCACCCATTATGGATTTTGTATTTAATAATTGAATTAGATTTTTCATATTTAATACGATCAAAGGATTTTCCGAAAAACCGACCAATCTCGAACCTAAGAATGCTCCTATAATTGCGCCCAGAATAATTGAAAGCCGGTTTCTGTCTGATATCGGATCCGGTTTCAACTTTCGTAATGAAATATAATATCGGAAGGCTACAAAAAAAGCCAGGTATTCAAATATCAAATGAACATTCAGTCTGATTCCGAAAATGATAGGTTCAAATGGTATGTTCACGATGGGAAGTTTAGAATTTTTAGTTAATAATCTCTCCAGTATTATTCGCTAACTTTTCTTTCCACTTCTGAATCTCCTCTGGTGTTTGCCTTATCCAATCTGTAGCCTCACCAATAATCTTCAAGGGTTCCAGCGTACGATAAGACCGTGTTGGATTTCCTGGAAATTTTTTATCGGTTACATTCGGATCATTTTCAAAACTTCCCGTAGGTTCAACGATGTAAACACGTTCCTGCCCATCACCTTTTGCCAATGCAGCAGCTAGTCCCGCTCCATTGGCATTGGCTGTAAAATAAATATGGTTCATGATTAAATCTGCTTTGTAATTGGATTTGTTACCAGGCAGTAGCACATCTCCAACCTTCAAATCAGCTTTTGTTCCGTGATAAAATGGGCCGTTGTCTGCAATTTTGTTTTTGAACGAATCTGACAATTCAAAATTTTTTTTTGCATGATCACTATCATTTAAACGTTCATAACAGTTGGCAATGTTTACATACAGGTTAGATAAGGCGCTATTTACCGTGACATCGTTTATTTTTAATGCCAACTGTAAGGTGGTTTGGTACCAGTTTAATTTATCGGACGTATTTTTTTGATGACGAGATACGTAATAGGCAGCCAGAAATTTTTCGAAATCATTTGTTGCTTCATTCCAGGCTTGAAAAAAGATTTTACTTGCTTCCTCCGGGTTACCTTTTTCTTCCAAGGCCATACCTTGAAGACAACGTTTAACGATAGGATTGTTTGGGTTGAATTCCATGTTTAATTTCTTTATTAATAACGGATCAAGGTGAGATTCACTAGCATTTAGTTATTGAAAAAGATTCTCTTGGCCTTTCCTTACCCCAACCGTGAAATTCAGAAAACGAACTCTTCCTGAAAGGTTCAACATTTGGCATTTTTAACTTCATCTTATTACAAATCTCAATCACATTCGCTAATGATTCTAGGGTGCATGCTGAAAAATCTTCCGTTCCACCGTACAAATTCGCGACTCCAATTCCAATAACTTCGGAAATAAGTTCTACTATTTCCTTATGTAATGATTGGTAACACTTAAATAATGCTTTATAGTCGTTGAAGGAGATTGTCGTTAAATCAAACGTTTTTTCTGTTAGTTCAATATCTAACACACAGGTAGGATCTATTTCATTAATTTGAGTATCCCACTCATCTAATCGAGATGATGAAGTGAATTCCCAAATTCTTGGTAATACAAGTTTATCAAGATATTCGTCTCTTATTCCAAGTTGGTGTAACGCTTCTTCCAGGCATGTTGCTCCATATGCTAAACGTCCACGTATGGATATATCTTTAAATTCTTCTATCATCCGCCAAGATTTTATAAGGACATATTACGTGTAACAAAATAGCATTACGCCGGTTGTTTCTTCACACTAATATTCAATTCTTCCAACTGTGCATCTGCAATTGGCGATGGAGAATCAATCATTACATCTCTTCCTGAATTATTTTTTGGGAAGGCAATGAAATCACGAATCACCTCTGCCCCTCCAAACAAGGAACACAAACGATCAAACCCGAATGCAATACCACCATGTGGTGGCGCACCAAATTCAAATGCATTCATTAGGAAACCAAACTGTGCTAGTGCTTCTTCTTTGGTAAAACCAAGCAATTCAAACATACGTGCTTGTAGTTCTTTATTAAAGATACGAATGGATCCTCCGCCAACTTCCACCCCATTGATCACCATGTCGTATGCATTCGCACGAACAGCGCCCGGCTCAGCGCCTAGCAGTTTAATATCTTCCGGTTTTGGAGAAGTAAACGGATGATGCATGGCATGCCAACGATTGCTTTCCTCATTGTATTCCAATAATGGAAAATCAATTACCCAATGGCAGGCAAATTTATTTTTATCGCGTAAGCCCAAACGTGTACCCATTTCCAAACGAAGCTCTGACATAGCTTTGCGTGTTTTGTTTTCAGCACCTGCTAAGATCAAGATTAAATCACCAGGTTGTGCATTAAATGCAGCAACCCATTTTTTCAAATCTTCTTCGGTGTAAAATTTATCTACCGATGATTTAACCGTTCCGTCTGTATTGTAACGTGCATACACCAATCCGGTGGCACCAATTTGCGGACGTTTTACAAATTCTGTTAACTCATCCAATTGCTTGCGGGTATACTCGGCAGCACCTTTTGCACAAATACCAACCACCAATTCGGCATCGTTGAATACTTTAAAATCCTTCCCTTTCACCACGGTATTCAACTCCACAAATTTCATTTCAAAGCGAATATCCGGTTTGTCATTCCCGTAGTATTTCATTGCATCCGCATAAGTCATACGCGAAAGTGTTGGAATATCAATATTTTTAACCGTTTTAAATAAGTGACGTACCAATCCTTCGAATGTATTTAAAATATCTTCCTGCTCTACAAAGGCCATTTCACAATCGATTTGGGTAAACTCGGGCTGACGGTCAGCACGCAAATCCTCATCTCTAAAGCATTTCACGATTTGGTAATAACGGTCAAAGCCGCCTACCATCAACAATTGCTTAAAGGTTTGTGGCGATTGTGGTAATGCATAAAATTCCCCCTGGTTCATACGGGAAGGCACTACGAAATCCCGTGCTCCTTCTGGTGTAGACTTGATCAACACAGGTGTTTCCACTTCCAGGAAATTTAATTTATCCAGGTAATTGCGTGTTTCAATAGCCATGCGGTGACGAAGCTCCAGGTTCTTGCGAACAGGGTTTCTGCGCAAATCCAGATAGCGGTATTTCATACGTAAATCATCGCCTCCATCCGTTTCATCTTCAATCGTAAAAGGTGGAATGATAGCTGAGTTCAGCACGGCTATGTGTGATGGTTCTATTTCAACATCTCCCGTTGCTAATTTATCCGTCTTGGAATAACGTTCTTTCACCTTACCGGTAACACTAATGACGTATTCTCTGCCCAGTGTACGAACGGTTTGCACCAGTTCTGCTGCTGCATTTTCCGTTTCAATGGTAATTTGTGTGATTCCATAACGATCACGCAGGTCGATCCAAAGCAGGGATCCCTTATCTCTAACGCCTTGTACCCATCCGCTAAGGGTAATTGTTTGTCCAACATGTGTAACTCTTAATTCTCCGCAAGTGTGTGATCGTAGCATTTTTCAAGATTTTAATACGGTTACGAAATTACTAAAAATAAAGCTTGCCAAACAAGGCATTTTTAGCTTGCCAGCAAGTATATTTGTGCCATGGAGTTAACTGTTTTTTCGGATGAATATTTCATGAAAGAAGCCTTAAAAGAGGCCCAAAAAGCCTTTGATGCAGACGAAGTACCCGTAGGTGCTGTAATCGTTTGCGACAACCGCATCATTGCCCGTACCCATAACCTTACCGAACGACTCAAAGATGTGACGGCCCACGCCGAAATGCAGGGTATAACCTCCGCTGCCAACTTCCTGAATGGAAAATACCTGAATGAATGTACACTTTATGTTACTCTTGAACCCTGCACTATGTGCGCCGGAGCCATTGCCTGGGCACAGTTTAAAAAGCTGGTGTTCGGCGCACCGGATACCAAACGCGGCTTTCGCCTGATCAGTGATCATAACCTGTTGCACCCCAAAACAGAGGTGGTAAGCGGGGTTCTGGCGAAGGAATGCGGGGAATTGGTGAAGGTGTTTTTTATGAAGAAGAGGAATTAGGGGCAGGGCCGGCGTTTACCTCTCCCCCCGGCCCCTCTCCTTGAAGGAAGGAGAGGGGTGACTAAGAAATGAAGAGTATCGGTTAATTGTTAATTTGCAATATCTCCATTCGCATTCAACTCCACTACCTCATATCCAATTTTCTTTAATCCCTCCAGCACCTTTGCTTTATCGCCTAATACAACGATATGCATTTTATCGTACGGTAGGTATTGCTTGGCAAGCTCGTTTATTTGTTCAACTGTAAGTGATTTTAAAATTGCACTTTGCTTTTCTGTAAAATCTTTTTCTAAACCGTAATCGAGGATTTTTTTTATAAATCTTACTTTTTGAATCGGGGTTTCATATGACTGGGTTTCTTGTTGAGCAATACTTGACTTTGTCTCTTCCAGTTCGGTTTTACTGATTCCATTGTCCGCATAGTGTTTTATAATTTTTATGAATTGTATTACTGAAGAGTCCGTCACATCTGCACGAACACCCGCGTAAGCCGTATAAGGACCAACAAACTTATCGCCCGAAAAATAACTGCGTGAATAATAGGTATACCCATGTCGCTCTCTTAAATTCATATTAATACGTGATGTAAAAGTCTTTCCCAAAGGATAATTCATGATCGTGCTTCTGTAGTATTTTCCTGTTGCATCAAATGGCATAGCCATGTAGCCTATTCTTATTTCAGATTGCGGGGCATTCGTTTTATTTACAAAATAAATTCTGGTTTTTTCAATCGTAGGTAAGGACGGTTCTCTTGAATGCATTCGCGTCGGATTGTTCCATTGTTTAAAAGCAGTTAGCTTAGGTAAAATTGTTTCTTCATTTATATCGCCTACTATAATAAGAGACGCATAATTTTGTGAGAATTTATTCGTATAATAATCTTTGACATCTTCAAGTGTCAACTTTTCAACAGTTTCCTTTGTCCCGATAATAGGTGTACTCATAATATGATCGTTACCATACAATAATTTTGAAAAGACATTATTTACGACTGCTTTAGGTTGGCTAGACAAATTTTCAATTTGGTCGAGCTGTTGTTTTTTTACACGTTCAAATTCTTGTTTATCAAATTTTGAATGGAATATCATCTCTGTTGCAAGCGCCAGCGTTGCATCCAAATTTTTTGTAAGTGTTGATATGGTTACAACAATTTCCTGGGCATTACTCCAATCTCTCCCATCGCCATTTCCAGTTGGCACCACACTTCCTGTTATTGTGATTGTGCTCCCCAAAAGATTCAGTTTATTTGATATTTCCTCTTTCGAATATTTTTCGGTGGATTGATTCATCATGGCTACTAATAACTCGGAAATACCTGATTTTCCAAGCGGTTCAAACCGATGTCCAGCCTCCACACTTAGTTGAATCGTAATTATTGGCATTTCTTTACTAACAGTTCCAATCACTTTTACACCATTGTCAAGTACAGCAGTCCAATAATCTGGTGTTTTCACGGAAGGTGTTGGTGGTGCAACGGGCCGTATAGAACGATCGATTAAAGATTGTCCCTTTTTATACACCAAATTTTTATACTCCTCTCGTTCAGCAGAAACCTTATATGCTATAGGAGGAAAATTGTCCGGTTTCGCAACTAAATCAGGTTTCCCTTTGGGATAAACGCTTAGATAAAGTGCGGGCTTATGCTTTATATATTTGTTGTAAACGCGCATCACATCTTCTTTGGTAACACTCTTATAGCGCTGAAAATCTTTAACGATATAATTGGGGTTCCCTGTAAATACTTGATAGGTGGACAAAGCCTCACCTTTTCCTTTAACACCTTGCAAAGTACTAATGGTCATCATTTCATAATTTGCTTTAAACATCCGGAGCTCCTCGTCTGTAATTCCTGTTTTTTCAAAAGAATCCAACGATTGACGACAAAGCGAATCGAGTATGGAAAGACTCACACCTTGAAAACCCCGCAGGGTTATTTCCCAATGGCCCGCTAATTCAGAAGCAGGATGCCAAACATTAACGTAAGAGGCAACGCCTGTATTTACAATTTTCCTTTCAAATAAGGAGGATTTATTCCCACCAATGATAAATGCTAATGCATCTAAGGGAGCTTCATCCGGATGCCGGTTTGGAACCGTAGGGAAGCTTACCACCAATTCCGGAGCATTTATATTATTGTCTTCATAAGAGGTGTAACGATCTTTTGTTAAAACAACCGGGTTTACTAGTTGAGATTTTACAGCTGGTCCAGCTGGAATGGATGCAAAATATTTTTCTACCATTTTTATGACGTCAACGGTTTTCGCATCGCCGGCAATTGTTAATGTAGCGTTGTTCGGATTATACCATCTTAAAAAAAATTTCTTTAGGTCGGAAACATCTACACGATTTAGATCTTCTACATAGCCCAATACCGACCAACTGTAGGGATGCCCCTCCGGATATAAATTTCTGCGTATTTCTTCAAACTCTTTTCCATATGGTACATTTTCCACATTCTGTAGTTTTTCGTTTTTAACAGTTGAGCGTTGTATCTCAAATCTTTCCTGAGTTACAGCATCCAAGAAATAGCCCATACGATCAGATTCCAACCAAAGTACTGTTTCCAATTGGTTTGATGGAATAACTTCATGATATCTTGTTTGGTCACTATCTGTCTGTCCATCAATTAAACTGGCCCCTAAACTGCTCAGCATTTTAGAATGTTCATTCTCCCCCACATGATCCGACCCCTGAAACATCATATGCTCAAAAAAGTGCGCAAACCCCGATCTTCCCTCCTGCTCCCTTGCAGAGCCCACGTGATAGGTCACTTGTACAAATACCATAGGATCCGAATGATCTTCGTGCACAATCACCGTCAGGCCATTCGCTAATTGATATTTTTCATAAGGAATTACCACTTCATTCCCCTTTTTTACTACTTTTTCAATCAGTTTTGTCTGTGCTGATCCATAGCAGGTAAAAAATAAAGCCAATGCCGTTAGGCGTAATTTCCGAAGTCCCATAGTTTATCGATTTTTTCGAAACAAATATATTGTTTTACCGATGCAAACCACAATATTTTAAGGCTTTCTGCGATTTTTTTTATGCCTCGTTTTTTATCCTGTTTATCGACCGTTTATCCCACCTTCGCTAATGCTTCGGCGGGTAAAACAAGGAGTTTATACACCTATGGTAGGAAGCGAGCGCATGCACAAAAAAACCATTTTAAATCCTCATAATATTCCGTAACTTTGTGATGCTTTAGAAAGCATTAATTTTAAAAATTTATAGCATATGTATCCAGAAAGCATTGTATTGCCAATGAAAGCAGATTTAACTGCTGTTGGTTTCGAAGATTTAACAACACCGGAGGCTGTGAACTCCGCTATTAATAGTAAAGGAACTACCTTGGTAATGGTTAACTCAGTTTGTGGTTGTGCGGCAGGCGCAGCACGCCCGGGTGTAAAGCTTGCCGTAAGCGGCGCTAAACGTCCAAACAGAATTACCACTGTTTTTGCCGGTTTTGACACAGAAGCCGTTGCTGAAGCACGTAAACATTTTGCACCTTACCCACCATCTTCCCCGGCGATTGCCTTATTTAAAGATGGTAAACTGGTTCACTTTGTAGAACGCCACCACATTGAAGGTCGCAGCGCAAATATGATTGCTGATAACCTGCAATCTGCATTTGATGAATTCTGTTAACTCTTCTTTCATTTATAAAAGCTCCGATTCATGCAATTGGAGCTTTTTATTTCCATCTATCCCTTAGCTTTACCTCTCATATACATTTATCCTGCATTATTACTATAAATAGCGTAACCAGTACAGTTTTATGTATATTTTTGTAACATAATTATAAAGTAGTGATGAAGAATTTTTTATTTTTTTTAAGTCTGTCGGTTGTTTCTATTGCAGTTGCTCAAAATAAAAAACCCGACAATTGGCAAACCCTGGATCCCGCTGCCGATAATATCATGGGAACAGGTGCCGAAGAAGCCTATAAAACATTAGCTGGAAAAAAGGCAAAGACCATCATCGTTGCTGTTATTGACAGCGGTACGGATCCGGAACATGAGGATTTAAAAGATATCATCTGGACAAACCCCGGCGAAATTCCAGGTAATAATATTGATGATGATCATAACGGATATGTGGATGATGTTCATGGATGGAACTTTTTAGGCGGAGCCAATGGCGATATTGCCGATGAAGCAAGCGAACTCGCCCGCATCTATCAACGCTTATCTAAAAAATTTGCGAATGTGGATACGAACCATGTTCCTGTGGAATTGCAAAAAGATTTCGCTGAGTTCAAAAAAGTCAGCGTTAAGTTTCGTGCAGAACAGACCGAGAAGCAACAGGATTTTTATTACATGCAGGTGATCAACTCTTTTATTCAAAAAGTAAAAAAAGATCATGGTTCTTTTGATAAAGAGTCGCTCAGCAAGTTCACTCCTGAAAACGCACTGGAGAGCCAGTTGAAGAAAGGACTCAAAATCGCTTTTACATTAGGCATGAAACCGAGTGACCTTGAAAAGGAAATTACAGATGGATATGAAAGTATGAAAAAATCAATCGCATTGAACACGATGAATGCTGATTCCATCCGACAAGCGATTGTTGGTGATGATTTAAACAATCCGAATGAACGCTATTATGGTAACAACCATGTACAAGGTCCGGAAGCACTTCATGGAACGCATGTAGCCGGTATCATTGCTGCTATTCGTAACAATAGTAAGGGAATTAACGGGATTGCAAGCAATGTAAAAATAATGATCGTACGCGCTGTACCTAATGGAGATGAACGCGATAAAGATATTGCAAATGCCATCCGTTATGCCGTGGATAACGGAGCTTCGGTTATCAATATGAGCTTCGGAAAATATTATTCTCCTGAAAAAAGTGTAGTAGATGAAGCGGCAACATATGCACAATCAAAAAATGTATTGATTATCCATGCGGCTGGTAATGAATCGAAAAATAAAGATGTAGAAGAAAATTATCCAAGTCGCAAAACCATGTCAGGTGAAGTGTTGACGAACTGGATTGAAGTAGGTGCCAACGGTTATAAAAAAGGGAAAAAAGTAGTTGCTACGTTTTCCAATTACGGAAAAATAAATGTGGATCTGTTCGCACCGGGTGTTGACATCTACTCGACTGTACCGGATAATAAATATCTGATCGAATCCGGAACATCCATGGCCGCGCCCTGTGCCACTGGTGTTGCAGCATTGTTGCTTCAATATTTTCCAGAATTAACACCTGATCAATTAAGAAATGTATTGATTAAAACAGTAGTACCTTATTCACATAAGGTAAATGTTCCTGGTCGAACTAAAAAACGCATTATCAAAAAATTGGGAACAAAACCAGTGCGTAAAAAATTCAGCTCTCTAAGTGTGTCCGGCGGTTTCATTAACGCCAATAGGGCTGCCAAAGAATTGTTGAAATCTAAGTAGTATTTCTTTTCTATTTTTTATGAATCCTATTCGTCTCTCACGCGAATAGGATTTTTTGTTAGTTTAAGCAAATTGGGGGAATATATTCTACTAATTATACGATTCTTGCAACGAATTCGTATTTTATACTAAAAAATAATGTAAGGGAAGTTATTTAATTGAAATCGATTTAATACTTTTCCACTGTGTAATAACATACACAATTTTTCATAAGAACAGATTTTCCTGTTGTTCCTTTTTTAATTTTTCCGATTACCCTTACATATTTATTCAACATCTGTATGAAATCAAATTCACTCTATCTGAAAAAAGTTCTTTTAAAAAGTATTTTTTTCGTACCGTTTTCCTTTTTTATCCTTAAAATAAATGCTGCTACTTACACTGCAGTCGCCAGTGGAAACTGGGATGCCGATGCAACCTGGAGCGGCGTTGGAATACCCGGTGCAGGTGATGATGTTGTAATTGAGGATGGAAAAACGATAACCGTAAATATTGCAAACGCTGCTTGTAATTCTATGAATATCGGAACTGGCGGTCTTTTAACAGCGGCCTGCACGCTCACATTTTCTTCTTCAAGTTCTCAATTAACAACAGGTGTAATAACATTTGGAACATTGCTTTCCACCTGTACCTTAGATATGACTAACGGGGGAATCATCACGTCGTCATCCTGGAGTGTTACAAGTGCTAGTTTTAACTATGGTACCGGAACTGTAAAATTCACTGGTTCGTTTACACTTCCCAACAACGCGAGCTTTAATACGTTTTATAATTTACAAATTCTGTCAGGTACCTGTAAATTAAGCAGGGCCACAACTATCCTTGCCGATGTAACTATGTCTGGAACCGGTATATTGGATGCAAATGCGCAAACAGTTGCTGTTGGAGGTAATTGGACACAAACAGGTACAGCTTCATTTACAGAAGGTACGCAAACGGTTACCTTCAATGGTTCCGCTGATCAATACATCAATCATACTTCCACCGAAACATTTTATGGTCTTACCATCAATAAACCTTCCGGTACATTTTATCTAAACACTGGTAATCTTTCCATCACTTCTTTAATGACAATCAGCAGTGCTGGTATTGTTGATTTAGGAACCAATGGACTGAGCGGGGCAGGTGGTTTAACCATGTCAAATGGAGATTTGCAAATTGCCCAATTATCAACTGTATGTGGCTGTACACTTCCTGCTCTTAGCGGTACCTACAACATTACGGGAGGAACAGTTACATTTAAAGGAGCAGGCGCACAAACCATACGTGGTGAAACAGTCAGCAGTCCTATTGTTCCCGAATATCAAACATTGGCGCTAAAAGGTTCCGGTATAAAAACCCTGGAAGGTAACTTAGATGTCAATCAATCTTTATATATTTCTGAATCGGCTGTACTGGACGCAAGTGCGTTCAACAGAGCCATTACAGTTGCAGGTAACTGGGTCAATACCAGTACAGCGAATAGCCCTGATGCTTTTAATGAACGAAATGGTACAGTTACTTTTGACGGGACAGGAACCGGTACATTAAGCTCCACCAGCGTTTCTGCGGGAGAAACGTTTTACAATTTATCCATGAATAAAACTGCAGGCACCAATAATCTATTTTTAACAAATGATATTATTGTGACGAATCAACTCACGCTCACCCTAGGGCACATCATTACTTCCTTGAGTAAC
>DASRRA010000593.1:0-18170 GCA_035696085.1 Bacteroidia bacterium
TCAATTTATACTTCCTCTGAAGACTACGCGATTACAGCAAAAGCAAATCTTGAAATTAATACCTCCGGAATTGTAACTGATTCTACTGCACCTGAATTTAGTGCTACGAAATATGCGTTTAGTAGAAAGAACAGCGGATTTGGAATTGACCTGGGTGCAGCGTATAAAGTAACGGAAAAATGGAGTTTATCTGCAAGTGTTCTGGATTTGGGTTTCATTAATTGGAAGGACAATCCAACAAATTATGTAAGTCATGATCAAAATGCTCATTTTACTTACAATGGTTTTGAGTTGAATCAGCTGATCAACGGTGATTCTTCCAATACGAAAGATATAGGTAAAACATTAGGAGACTCACTGTCTAAAATATTTAAGATTGATACGCTTCACAAGAGTTACAAAACTAATTTATCGTCTCAAATCTATTTAGGAGCAAATTATAGCTTAACAGAGAAAAGTACTGCCGGTGTTATTTTATACGGCCAGGTATTCGACAAAAAAGTACATCCGGGACTTGCATTTTCATATAATCATCAGCTTGCCAAATGGATTAATGCATCTGCTACCTACTCCATGTATAATAAATCATATACCAATTTAGGACTGGGTGTAGCTTTAAAAGGCGGCCCGGTTCAGTTTTATATTGTAACGGATAATTTGCTCGGAATGATATTCCCACAAAATACCAAGAGTATACAAATTCATTTTGGAATTAATCTGTTGTTTGGAAAAAAAGAAAGTTCCGGTGAAACACCTGCAGCGGCTCCTGCTCCTACTTCGTCATCTGACACATCAGGAACGGACAAAAAGAATTAATACCATTTGCATAAAAAAAGCGTTGGCGTAATGCCAACGCTTTTTTAATTTATAAACCATCTGAGTTTATGACTTATATTCCAGCTCTGCTGGGCTTTCTTCATATGCCTCATCGTTAACATTTTGCGCTATTTCCGAGAGGATATTATCGGTTTCTTTTTCTTCGTGTAATGTACGCTCAAAAAGGTCTGCTGTTTTATTTAAACCTAATACATCGGCTAATTCAACAAGTGAACCATATGCAGCGATTTCATAATGCTCTACTTTTTGTGCAGCAATAATTAAAGCTACATCGCGAACAATGCTTTTATCATGTTCGTCTATAATTTGTTTTACTTCTTTGATAAGACCTTCCATTGCTTCGCAAGTTTCGTTTCCTTTATCAATTCGTAAACGGTCAAATATTTTTTCAAGACGTTCTACTTGTCTTTTTGTTTGTTCAAAATGGTTTTCAATGGCATCCTGCAATTGCTCGCTATATGCAGCTTTTGCAAGTTCCGGTAAAGATTTTACCAATTGTTTTTCGGCATTATAAGTATCTTGCAGCAGCTCCTCAAATATTTTTTTTAAAGATTCCTTGCCACTTTTAAAACTTTTCGCTCCGAAATTTGTTTTATCGCTTAATTTATCCTGAGGACCATTTAAGGTCTGTGTTTTTGTTGACATATTAAAAATTTTAAAGCGTTTGTAAATAAGCAGGTTGATTATTCATCAACCTGCACTGAAAATTAATACGCGTACTGACGTCTTCTGCGGCGACTGCTATATTCAGACCCAAAAGATGGCGAATTGTATTCGTTATCGTATCCACTGTAAGAACGGCCATAGCCTTGATCTTGATTAGAGTATCCACCAAAATTGTTGCCTTGGTAACCACGTCCGGATGAATAGTTTCCTGAACCATTTCTTTGGTTGCCGTATTGGCCATACTGATTTCCATTACTGTATTGGCTTCTATAACCATTATCACGCCCATAATTGCTTTGTCCACCATAGTTACCACCTTCTCTGCCGTAATTTGGGTAGTTGCCATACTCTCCTTGAGAGGATCTTCCATAAGAACCATACTCTCTTCCGTTTGAGTAGCGGCCTTGGTTTCTGTAATTCCCTTCAAAACCATAATCATCATCTTCATCCTGATAACGATTATTTGATGCATATACATCATAATCGTTTTCATAATGATCATCATCATTATCATTTTGGAAACGATTGCGTTGAGAATAGTTGTCATAGTCATTTTGATAAGAGCTATTGCCTTGTCCAAATTGACGTGAATATCGTTGATTTCTTTCCGAATTTGAATACGGATTTCTTCTTGAGTAACTCATAGATTTTATTTTTTTAGTTAATAATAATAATTTGTGTCGCTCAAAAAGTTCAATTCATATGCCAGTCAAAATATGTAGATTTTACTTGTCACTTTTATAATCATACAATAGATAGTATCCCACATTTCTATAATTTCTCCCAAAAATAACCCATTAAAAATCAATAGAAATCTCTTCAATAAAATGAATTTATAGTTGACATTGTAGAAAAAAAATCACATTATTTTTTTTATTTTTTAAAGAAAATCCGGGGATTTTTTGATCCGAAATTATAGTAAAATCAATATTTGTAGACAAAAACTCTCAAATTAATGAACATATGTTAATTAAGCATTTGGTCACTAAACATTCTAAGCATTTCTTCGTAAGGAGTGGCCATAGGCCAGCTCTCAAGAGCCTTGTTAAATCGACTAAAGAAGGGAATGAGAATAAAGATTATCGGTATTGTTACGCACAGCTTAAGATTAAATCTAAGTTTGCTTTTTTTTATTGCGATTGGTTTCAATGTGCATGCTGCAACCATTACTTCCATAGCCACAGGTAACTGGAGTGCAACAACTACCTGGGCTGGTGGGGTGGTTCCTAGTTCGACGGACAATGTAATTATAGCCACAACTAACACAGTAACTGTTAATGGGACGTACTCTTGTGCTAACCTTACGATCGGGACGAATGCGTCTTCCTGCGGTGTGAAACTAACTGTTGCCGGAAATTCTCTTACCATTACAGGTCTTTTAACCATAAATTCTGGAAATTTTGGTGGCGCTTACTCGATAGATGCAGGGCCTGGCATCGTCAATATCAATGGAACTATTTCCTGGGCCTCTACCAGTGGAACAAATACTATTCAAACGACATCCACCGGTACTGTTAACTTTACACCTGCAATTACAATCAGCAGAACGAATCAGAATATTAAATCTACAGTGTCTGGGGGCACCATTAATTTCATTAGCGATTTTACAGACCAACAAAATAAGTTGAGCACAGTCGCTGGTTCAAATGTATATTTTAGAGGCTCATATACTGTAAACACAACTGCAGTAACTTTAAATTCTACATCAAATTCTTATTTCGCAGGCTCAGGAAAAAATTTGGTTTCGACCGCAGACATCACATTTGGTAACGTTTTTATAAGCGCTAGTTCTTCGGTAACGGCTTCAGGCGCCGGAATTATAACAGTTGCCGGTAGTTTTGAGCTGGGTTCCGGGTCAACCTATACCCAAAACAACGATTTATATGTCAAGATAAACTGGACAAATAATGGGGGAACACTGGTGGGTAACAGTAATCATGTATATTTAACAGCAAGCTCGGGTACGCAACGAACCATAGGTGGTACAGCAGCTACCACATTTCCGAATTTACATATTGGAAAAGTGGGCGGTACTTGGTCTGTCAAGTATTTAATGAATGCAGATGTATCCTGTAGTTCATTAACCTTAGAAACAAACAGCGCTAATACTAGTTTTTTAAAGCAATCTACAGGAACAACTTTAAATGTAACCGGAAATGTGACAATTAAACAATTGGGAGTTGACCGAGTGATTTCCTTATATGTGAATGCGGGAACTGCAACTGTCGGAGGAAATTTAATTTTCTCCGGTACAAACACCTCGGTTTTCAGAATTGCACAAGTAGTTGTTACTACCGGATCCTTCACGTTGGCAGGGACCATTACTTTTATGGCGAATACAGTAAGTGCGACAGAAGTTATCTCCGTTACAACGGGATCACTCACGTTTAACTCAGCACTCGCAATGCCTCAAAACTCGGGTACATTAAAAGTTACTGGTAGCGGAACAATTAATTTTAATGGTGCTGCGCCTTCCTATAGTTTAAATGCCCCTGTTGCGGGTGGCGTGGACGCGGTATTTACAACCAGTACCACCTGCACATTAAACTTTGCAAATGGCTTAACAAACGCCACCACTGCTCTAGCCATTACGAAAGGAAGCAATAGTGTGTTTACTTCGAATTCTATCGTTACCCCTACCGCTGCTATTACATTTGGGAATATTACCATCAACGCAGGTGCTACAATGGCTCTGGCCGGAAACATAACACTCAATAACAACTGGTTAAATAATGGGGGAACATTTACGCCATCAACCTATGGCGTAACATTTACGCCGGTTGCAGGTGAAACACAAACAATCACAAAATCAACAACAGAAACCTTCTATTCACTTACCGCTGGTATTGCCAATGCTACACTTCAATTAAATACAGATGTAACAGTTACCAACACGCTGAATATGAGTGGTCATAATTTTAATTTAAACAGTAAAACATTAACATTGGGGAGCGGATCTAATGCTACCCTTACCATCAGCGGAATTACGACTACAGCCGGATTTGCGTATGGCGGAACCTTTAAAAGATATTGGGCAACCGGAACAACGATTGTGGCGACAGGTGCTCCTTATGATGGGCTTTTTCCTGTTGGAGTTAGCGGTGATTACAGACCTCTTAAAATAGCTTCAACAGTAGCACCTACTGGCGGTGGTTACATTTCTGCAAATCTTACAGATGCCATCACCGTAACAGACGTGACATATACGGATAACCAGGGGGCAAACATTTCCAGAATTTCTGACCAACTTGTAACGGTGACTAACACTGGAGTCGCCGGTGGAACCTATAATGTTGACGTAACATTTAATGGATTTAACAATCCTGGGTCGGCTGCCTATGGTGATTATAGATTACTTACATATACTACATCCATATTGGGATCCGCTGGCTCAAATGTTGTTCCTACAGGAAATTCCCTTTTAAATCCGGTCGTTAAAAGAACTGGACTTACCGCAAGCAATTTAAATAATGACTTTGTTTGTGGTACAATCAACTCAACAAATACGCCTTTACAACAAGTTTATTATTCCAGGTCAAATGCTTTAACACCAACCAACCTAAACTGGAATGGCACTACCACCTGGTCAAATGCAAGTTCAACTGGTGCAGCATGCGGTTGTACGCCCAGTGCTACTGGCTTTGTTGTAATTAGTAATGGTACAACCGTTCACGTGAACGTTGCTGCAACAGCTGATAAAGTTGAAGTGAGATCCGGCGGTAAGTTGGATGGAACAGCGAATCTTACTACAGATACTTATGTATCCACAGCCGGAACAGGTTATATCGCACCGACCGGCGGCGTGTGGACTATTGGAAGCAATTTAATCTTAAGTGGTACTGGCGCATGTACTTCAGCTGCTACAATAACGACCACAGGAAATACAACGATTGGCTCTGGAACATCTCTGACAATGAGCGCTGCACTTTCTGTTGCAGGAAACCTTGTTGTAAATAGTACGCTTGCGATGGGAAGCAATGTATTAACATTAAGCGGTAACGCAACGGAAATAAGTGGTAGTGGCTCCATTACAGGTTCGTCAAGCATTACTGTTTCTAATGATAAATCCATTCCCAATGGAAGCAATTTAACGATTAATCCTGTTTTTGCTATTGCAAGTAATAAAACCGTGACAAATCAGGGAAGTGTTACATTCAATGGAAATGTAACAGGTGGTAATGCCAGTTCAACATTTACAAACAGCACCAATGGAGTTATATATGTTAATGCTGCTTTTCTGGCAACAGGAGCTTTAGATGCCTCAGCTTCACCCAATACGGTTAACTATAGTGGTAGCGGTGCACAAACTATAAAAAGATCGGTGCCGAGTTATTACAATTTAATTTGTTCTAATGCAGGAATCAAATCAATGGGAGCTAATATGACGGTGGATAATGCGCTTACATTATCCGGCTCAGTAGTACTTGATGAATCAACTTTTGTATTGAGTGGGGATGGAGATTTAATTATGGTTAGTGGTACTCCTGAATTAAAAATACAACGTTCAAATAATACCATCTCACCTGAATTAATCGGTACCTACACTTTGGCAGCGGGAACTGTTACCATCAATCAGACTGCAAATACAAATACACTTCAGGAAGCAGACTACTACAATTTAAAGTTAACAGGAAGCGCATCTTATGATATGTCAGACGTGGATTTAATTAGTAAAACATTCACCGTTTCTGGCTCATCCATATGGAAAAACACCGCTAACACCGATCTAACCATTACGGACTCACTTATCTATTCTACCTCTGCCGTTTCTACATTAACCGGCGATTTAAATGCAGCTGCTATAAAATTAACTGGTGGAACATTAGCTGACGGAGGAAATACGATAACGGTTACTTCAAAAGATTGGAACAATAGCGGCGGAACATTTACGGCAAACGGCGTAACTAAATTTAGCGGAAGTTCTGCTCAAACTATTTCAGGTAGCACCAGCACAACCTTTAATGATTTAACAATTGCAAACAGTAGCGGTATTACTCTAAATGTAGCTGCATCCGTAAAAGGTTTCTTGAGACTAACATCGGGACTTGTTAATACAACTAGTACAAACTTATTAACGCTTACCTCAACAGCCAGCACCACTATTGGTTCTGCAACAAGTTATGTAAATGGACCGTTGGCCTGCGTGATGGCAAATAGTGGTACCTCTACCCTCACCTTTCCAATCGGTAAGGGTGGTGCCTGGAGACCCGCTATTGTAACACCTACACACAGCACAGCAACTTCATACACCTATACAGGAGAACTGCTTAGCAGCTCGGCAAGAGCATTAAATTTAACACTACCAGGAACAATTAAGAATGTTTCCAGTGTTCGTTACTGGGATATTAGCAGATCTGCCGGCTCTACTGATTTGACAAGTGCATCCGTTGAATTTTACTATAGCAATACCAACGGATCAGATGACTTTGTGACGGATCATGCTAATTTAACTATAGGGAGGGCATCAACAGGTGCAACGGCCTGGACAGATATTGGTGGCACAGCTTCAGCAAATTCAGCAGGTACAATTACAGCAAGCGGAATTACTTCGTTTAGCAAATTTACGTTGGCCAACAAATCTGCGGGTATCAATCCATTACCTGTTGAATTGGTAAGTTTTACAGCAACGCCAAACGAATCAAGCGTGGAATTAAAATGGTCAACAGCTTCTGAAAAAAACAATGACTATTTTACCATTGAGCGAACCAAAGACGGTTTTGAATACCAAGAATTAGCACGTGTACAAGGTGCTGGTAACAGTACTACCATACTTAATTATAGCAGGTTTGATGATGCGCCTTACACTGGCGCATCCTATTACCGATTAAAACAAACAGACTTTGATGGCAAAACCACTTACTCTAAATTACAAAAAGTAAATTTTAACGAAACAGCTTACGATGGTGCTTCACAACTGGAACTATACCCAAACCCCAATGAAGGAGAAGTCATCAATCTTAATTTTGAGGCAGCAGAAGATCAACAGATTTTAATTGAAATGCACGATCTTTCGGGTAAGAACGTATATAATTTATCGATTATGGCAGAAAAAGGTGCAAATAAACACACGATATACATGGCAACTAAGTTGGCAAGCGGTACCTATATTATATCCACGAGTACGGCTCATGGTAAACATTTATACACGACGAAATTTACTGTCGAATAAGATTTTATTTGTTTGTTTGAATGATGAAAAAGAAAGAACATCTGCTTGGGCAGATGTCTTTTTATTTTTACCCTTCTTTTACCGAAACTAATTTTTAGGCTAACCTAAAAAACAATTTAAGCAAACCTATGGCCTTCCTATCTTTGCTAAAACATTGAAGCAGAATAAAACGTGTTTATGGACATAAAAAATAAATCATTGCAAGAAGTTAATTCAAGTGTTTCCACAGCCAAAAAAGGATTCTGGAAAAAATTATTTGCATTTATAGGTCCAGCCTACCTGGTCAGTGTAGGTTATATGGATCCCGGAAATTGGGCTACAGATATAGCCGGAGGAAGTAAATTTGGATACAGTTTATTGTGGGTATTACTAATGAGTAACCTCATGGCACTTTTGCTGCAAAGCTTAAGTGCTAAATTGGGATTGGTGCGTGGACTTGATTTAGCACAGGCTTCCCGTGTCACCTATCACCCCGCGATTAATTTTTTTAATTGGATACTGGCCGAAATTGCAATTGCAGCCTGTGATTTAGCCGAAGTAATTGGTATGGCCATTGGGTTGCAATTACTTTTTCATATCCCCTTATTGTGGGGTGTATCCATAACCGTTTGTGATACGCTTCTTCTACTTGTATTGCAAAAACATGGTATTCGAAAAATGGAAGCCTTCATTTTAGTACTGATCGCTACTATCGGTATCGCATTTATAGTAGAATTAATTTTTGCTCAACCCAATCCCGGCGAATTGGCAAAAGGCTTTGTTCCTTCCATCGCCAATGAAGATGCACTTTATATTGCTATCGGAATTATCGGCGCAACAGTAATGCCTCACAATTTATATCTCCATTCATCCCTCGTACAAACACGCAATATTGAACGTACACCTTCAGGCATTAAAGAAGCCATACGATTTAATTTTATTGATACGACGGTAGCGCTTAATCTCGCTTTATTTGTAAATGCAGCTATTTTAATTCTTGCTGCTGCAGCATTTTTTTCAACAGGAAGAACGAATGTTTCAGAAATCCAGGATGCACATCAATTGTTGAATGACGTACTTGGCACCAGCCTCGCTCCTGCCCTGTTTGCTATTGCCTTAATTGCAGCCGGACAAAGCTCGACGCTTACAGGAACCCTATCGGGGCAAATTGTGATGGAGGGTTATTTGAACCTTCGTATCCAACCTTGGTTAAGAAGATTAATTACACGCCTAATTGCCATTGTACCAGCCTTTATTGTCATCACTATTTATGGTGAAAAAGCTACCGGACAATTACTCATACTTAGCCAGGTTATTTTAAGTATGCAACTGGGTTTTGCTATTGTTCCACTTATCCATTTAACCAGCGATAAAAGTAAAATGGGGCAATTTGCAAACAAACCCTGGGTAAATATTGCAGCCTGGATCATTGCTACAATCATAATCGGACTGAATTCTAAATTAGTTTATGAAACGATTTCCAGTTGGGTTGAAACCGCTCAAAACCCTATCGTACTTTATTTGACAGTGGTTCCCTTGGTAGTGATTATCGGTTTGTTGTTGTTGTACATTATCTTTAAACCTTTCCTCAAGAAGATCAAAGAAGCTGGTGCCTTCCTTACACTGGATACACCTGCAGATTTACAAATCACGAGTACAAAAGCCTATAGCAAAGTAGCTGTAACCGTTGATTTTAGCCCGAGCGACAGCAAAGCCATTAGCAGTGCCATTTCTCAGGGTGGAAAAGAGGTCACCTATCTGTTGATTCACATTGTCGAAACAGCCGGTGCCCGCATGTTTGGCCAGGAAGTGGACGATTTGGAAACCATTTCCGATAAATTGAATTTGGAAAAATACAAGACAGACCTTGAATCAAAGGGATATATTATCGAAACCGCTCTTGGATTTGGAAATCCTAAAAAAAGCATTCCTGAAATTGTAAATAATTCTGATTGCGATTTGTTGGTAATGGGCGCTCATGGTCACAAAGCATTTAAGGATATCATTTTCGGGACAACACTGGATACCGTTCGACACCAGGTGAAAGTCCCAGTTTTCATAGTAAAGTAAACCTACGCTCCTCTTCAACCATAACTTTAGTGAAGGTTGAAAAGCTACGACTCAAGCAGTAGTATATAGGCTCTGAACTTTTATTATCTTTGCGTACTTATGTCGACAGAGAATAACATTAACATAAAAAATAAAAGGGCTTCCTTTGAATATGCATTTATTGATAAATATGTAGCGGGCATTCAATTAACCGGTACAGAGATAAAATCAATACGCGAAGGAAAATCCAATATCAATGATGGCTTTTGTGTGTTTCAAAAAAATGAATTGTACATCCGAAACATGCATGTAGCACATTACTTCGATGGTACTTATAACAATGTGGAAGAAAAACGTGACCGCAAATTACTACTCAACAAGAAAGAACTTACCAAACTTGCCGGAAAATTAAAAGATCAGGGATTAACCATTATCCCACTACGCTTATTTATCAATGAAAAAGGCTTAGCCAAACTGGAAATTGCATTGGCAAAAGGTAAAAAGCTATTTGATAAACGGGAGGATATTAAGAAACGTGATACGGAACGAGAAAATAACAGACGCTTAAAATAAAAAACGCCAAAGGTTTTAAAACCTTTGGTGTTTGCTATTCACCAAAAAAGAATTTCCTTTTTATTTCTTACTATTTCAAAAGCTTCAATTGTCCCGTATGATAAGCCAAATGCGTGGTCCGGGTTACAATGATGTTTAACTTATTGCGGTGTGATTCATTGCTAAAATCTTCGGCAGAAACAGCCGTATGTTTTTCAAACCATTCTTCCGGTTTAATAGTATCCATTTTTTGTTTTAACACTTCGCATTGCTTCACCCAGTATGCTCTCAATTCCTTGGCAGATGGAATTTGTGCTGCTACTTTATCGGCTTGTATAAGGAAAGGTTCATTAAGCTCAGGATACAATTTTTCACCAATATTCAACAGTACAAATATTTCATCGTGCACGGCAATCATGTGCCCCAGTAAATAAATTCCCCTGTTCTTACCTGGAACAATTTCCTTTTGCAATTGTTCATCTGTAAGGGTATCCAGAAGTGCATTCCAATTCTTTAGGGAGGCATACCATCTGTCGAATACCATTTTAAGTATAATTTGAGTTGCATTCATTTTATTGCGTTTTAATTAATATAATAGTACAGCACAAATGTATTATCTATATCCTACAAAGCAAATGTGTAAATTAGACTTTATAGTGGGTAGATATAGACATAAACAAAAACCCAACAGGTTGATCTGTTGGGTTTGCTGAACATCTTAAATCTTACTGCTAATATCTTGTATTCGCTTCCACTTTATACATTTCAACCATTTCGGTTAATGCATTTTGAGTGGCTTTGTTTACTTTCACTAATGGTAAACGTACATTTGAACCACAAATATTCATCATTTCCAAAACAGCTTTAATTCCAGCCGGATTTCCATCAGCAAATAACTGTTCTGTAATGTCTGTTAATTTATAATGCAATTTTTGTGCTTCCACTACATTGCCTTTCAAAATCTGACGTGTCATTTCAGAGAAGTCAGCTGGGAATCCATTTGCCACAACTGAAATAACACCATCTGCTCCACAGGCAATCATTGGCAAGGTAAGCAAGTCATCACCGGAAATAACCAAAAAGTCTTTGGGTTTATTTTTAATGATTTTCATGCATTGCTCCAGATTACCCGAAGCTTCTTTAATAGCAATTATATTTTTGAATTCTTCTGCCAGCTTCAATGTGGTTTCTGCAGCGATGTTGGAACTGGTTCTACCAGGAACATTATACAAAATGACAGGTACAGGGCTCGCTTCTGCAATCGCCTTGTAATGCTGATAAATACCACGTTGATTGGGTTTGTTATAATATGGTGATACCGACAAAATAGCATCGATATGGTTAAAATTCAATGTCTGTAAGCTATGTAAAATTTCCTGTGTGTTGTTACCGCCTAAACCTAAAACAATAGGTACGCGTTTATCAACCGCTTCGATAACCGTGTCAATAACCAAACGTTTTTCTTCAGATGATAAAGTAGATGCCTCTCCTGTAGTCCCAAGTACTACAACATATTCAACGCCACCCTTTATAATAAAGTCAACAAGCTTACCCAACGCCTTAATGTCGGGGTTATTATCTTTATTAAATGGAGTTACAATCGCCACTCCGGTGCCTTTAAATTTGCTGTTTCTACTCATGACTAAATTTACCGATTTAAAAATTTGCGTAAAGATACGTGGATTTTGGAAGCTGACATAAAAACATATGGATTTTTTTTCCAACAAAACCCTGTGGATTTTGGCTGCCCGTAAGTAATTCGTAAATTCGGCCGAACAAATACGAACATATGAGCGATCAATTTATCAAAATCATCTTAAATAGCGGGAAAGATCATAGTTTAAAACGGTTTCACCCATGGGTGTTTTCGGGTGCTATAAAAAAAATAACCGGTGAGGTAAAAGAAGGTGATGTGGTAGAGGTTTATTCTTCACAACATGAATTGCTCGGAATGGGCCATTTTCAGATAGGTTCCATAGCCGTGAGGATGTTTTCATTTAATGCGGTTCAACCCAATTATCAATTCTGGAAGAGTAAAATTGAAGCAGCCTATAGGTTTCGGCAACAATTAAATTTAACGGATAATATTGCCACCAATTGTTATCGTCTTTGTTTTGGTGAGGGTGATGGTCTCCCTGGCTTTATCATCGATTTTTATAATGGAACCGCTGTTTTTCAAAGTCATTCCATCGGCATGCATTTGTTGAGAGATGAATTTGTAAAGGCATTAAAAGAAGTAATGGGTAGCTCATTAAAGGCTGTTTACAATAAAAGCGAGGACACTATGCCCAAGAATGCGCCCATCAAAGCTCCTAATGAATACTTATGGAGAAGTAAAGATCACCCGAATGAAACGGTTGTGTTGGAAAACGGGCATAAGTTTTACATTGACTGGGAAGCCGGACAAAAAACAGGATTCTTTTTGGATCAACGGGATAACCGTAAATTATTAGGCGATTATTCAAAAGGAAAAAACGTATTAAATACCTTCTGCTATTCTGGAGGGTTTTCGGTATATGCAGCTCAACAAGGCGCAAAATTGGTACATTCAACTGATATTTCGAAGAAAGCAATTGAGCTCACCGATAGAAATATTGAATTGAACAAATTAAAAAATCATGAATCATTTGCTGTTGATACCTTTGAATTTTTAAAACACAAAGAGAACACATACGATATTATTGTACTAGATCCACCCGCTTTTGCCAAACATCAAAATGTAAAGCACAATGCCATCATGGGTTATAAGCGCTTGAATTATGAAGCCATGAAACAAATAAGACCAGGGGGCTTACTCTTTACCTTTTCTTGTTCGCAGGTGGTCGACAAAAACACATTTAACAGTACCGTGATGGCAGCGGCAATTGAAGCAGGGCGAACCGTACGTGTCTTGCATCACCTTTCTCAACCTCCGGATCATTGCGTTAATATTTTTCATCCGGAAGGAGAATATTTAAAAGGATTGGTGGTGCATGTCGAATAATCAAAAATGGCATTGTTTTATTAGAACTTATTAAAATAATCCATTATGAAAAATCAAAACTACCATAATCATATTCGTTGGTATATCCCACACCACTTTATTTTTTATCCTATCCTTTCAGTTGCAATTCTGTTTAGCGCCTATTGCAGTTTTCATTACGCAGAAAACCGTTTAGTTTGGATAGCCATTACAAGCCTGTTCATTTTACTAGGTTGGCTCTCATTTATGCTGAGGCAACATTATGCGCTTGGCAATCAAAATCGTGCTGTGCGACTCGAACTTCGCTTACGCTACTATATGTTAACGCATAAATCTTTTGAAAAGATAGAACATCATTTGTCATTTGGCCAGATAGCCGCCTTGCGTTTTGCCCCTGATGAGGAACTCGTTGCACTCATAACACGTACAATACAAGATAACCTTTGCCCTGATGAAATTAAAAAATCCATTAAAAACTGGTTGCCTGATTATATGCGACTTTAATTGAGAGCAGCGATCCTTACCTCGTAAATATGTTTAGTTTTGTAATTCAGTACAATTGTTAAAACTTATATATTTACTTACACGGAAAATTTTATATGAGAATTGTTTTTATGGGAACCCCTGATTTTGCAGTGGAGTCCCTTGATATATTAGTACAGCATAATTATAACATTGTTGGGGTCATCACTGCCCCTGATAAACCAGCCGGACGTGGACAACAACTTCAACAATCGGCAGTCAAACAATATGCTGTCGCAAAAGGGCTACATATCCTTCAACCAGAAAAATTAAAAAATCCCGATTTTATAAAAGAGCTACAGGCATTAAAAGCCGATCTTCAAATTGTAGTGGCTTTTCGCATGTTGCCAGAAGTGGTTTGGAGCATGCCCAGGTTAGGAACCTTTAACCTTCATGGATCCCTTCTGCCTCAATATAGAGGGGCCGCTCCAATTAACCGCGCTGTGATGAATGGTGAAACAGAAACAGGCGTTTCTACTTTTTTTCTTCAACAGGAAATTGATACCGGAAAGATTATTTTCAGAGAAACGACATCTGTAGGAGAAAATGAAACTGCTGGTGAAGTACACGACCGCTTAATGAAAATTGGAGCTAACCTGGTTTTAAAGACGGTTCGCGCGATAGAACAAGGCAGTTATCCGCAGGTGGATCAGGCAAGCTTAATTGATGTTTCAAAAGGAATCAAAGAAGCTCCTAAACTATTTAAAGAAGATTGTAAGGTTGATTGGGATCAGGATATGGATGCTATACATAATCAAATTAGAGGATTAAGCCCCTATCCAACTGCTTTCACAACACTTGTGACACCTGCTGGTCAAAGCTATGCTGTTAAACTTTTCATAAGCGAAAAGGAAAAGGCTGCTGTAAACTCACCCTTAAAAACAATTGTTACAGATGGGAAGACCTACCTGAAAATACCTGTAAATGGGGGCTTTTTACACCTCAAAGAGCTTCAGCTCGCTGGCAAAAAAAGAATGAATGTACCCGATTTTTTAAGGGGGTTTCCTATAACTGAGGAATGGAGGGTAGTTTAGACTACCTCTAAATAAGTAGTTGAAAGCTACTATAATTAAGGTATTGGGGCTATACAGCCTGCTTTATAACAATAAACGGGCATTCCGTTTATACCCCTTCTACAACCTGCTGATAGGTACCTTTACAGCCATAGTTATTAACAAATAGACGATTTATCAACAATTAAGCATTTTTTTCGCTCGGAATGTTGCACAAACAGGGAATCGTACTAAATTTGTTCCTGTTCAATAATAATTAATGTTTAACCTTAAAACTAAAATCAAATGAACAAAGCAGAATTAGTAGACGCTATCGCAGCAGAAACAAAATTGACAAAAGCAGATGCTCAAAGAGCATTAGATGCATTTGTAACAGCTACAACAAAAGCACTTAAAAAAGGTGACAGAGTTGCATTAGTAGGATTCGGTTCTTTCTCTATTTCTAAAAGAGCTGCAAGAACAGGACGCAACCCTCAAACTGGTAAAGCAATTAAAATTGCTGCTAAAAAAGTTGCTAAATTTAAAGCTGGTGCTGAGTTAGCAAAAACTGTTAACAAATAGTAACTGCTTTCACAAAATAAAAAAGTCCTGCAAAACTGCGGGACTTTTTTATTTTATGTAGTTTTGCGAAAAAATAAAACAATGAGCAAACAAGATAAAATAAATAGTTTCGACCCGAATGGTTTGGGCGACGCAAACAATAATATATACGGATTACCTTTTACAACGGAAGAAGCTGAAGTAGTAATCATACCTGTTCCATGGGAAGTAACTGTATCGTACACTGCCGGAACAGCTTTAGGCCCGCAGGCCATATTTGATGCATCTTTCCAGGTTGATTTGTTTGATCCTAAAATTAAAGACGCCTGGAAAATTGGGGTAGCCATGGAAGAAGTGTCCGATGATATTGCCAGCAAAAGTGAAAGCCTAAGAAGAAAATCAGAACATTACATCGGAATGCTCCAGGAAGGTGAATCACCTGAATCCAATTCTAAAATGGAAGACATCCGTGTTGCCATTAATGATGAATGTAAAAAATTAAACCAATGGGTAAAAACAAAAGCGTTAACTCATTTGGATAAAAATAAAATTGTAGCACTACTTGGTGGAGATCACAGTACGCCACTTGGTTTGATGCAAGCATTGGCTGAAAAGCATGAATCATATGCGATCCTGCAAATTGATGCGCATGCTGATTTAAGAGATGCATATGAAGGATTTGAATTTTCGCATGCTTCTATCATGTACAATGCACTTAAAATTCCGCAAGTATCCAAATTGGTTCAGGTTGGAATACGTGATTATTGTGAAGCAGAGTACAATGTGATTCAACAATCAAACGGAAGGATTCATACCTTTTTTGACAGAGATATCAAGAACAAACAATACGAAGGCGAGTCCTGGGCAAGCATTTGTAACAGCATCATTGCACAGTTACCACAAAACATCTATTTAAGTTTTGATATTGACGGACTCGATCCAAAACTTTGCCCTAACACCGGAACACCTGTTGCCGGTGGATTTGAGTTTGAACAGGTATTGTTGCTAATTGAAAAAATAGTGAATGCTGGAAAACGCATCATCGCATTTGATTTAAATGAAGTAGCGCCTGGTGGTAATGAATGGGATGCCAACGTTGGTGCCCGTCTGTTATACCGCATTGCGAATCTGGCAGCTTTGTCAAACGGAAGAAATTGATTACATGAATAAAGAATTGATTAACTATTTATCACAGTTTATTTCTGAAAGCCGGAGAAGTAAATTTGACAAGGTGCTTGAATTTCGCACCCGTCATATTACGCTTGCGCTTGAAGATATTTATCAGCCACACAATGCAAGCGCTGTATTACGCTCCTGCGATATTTTTGGTATTCAAAATATTCACATCATTGAAAACAAAAATGCCTATACGGTAAATAAAGACATAGCCATGGGTTCTCCCAAATGGTTGAATTTACACAAGTACAGAAAGGAAGAAAACAATTCCTTAACCTGTATTAAAAAGTTAAAAGAACAAGGCTATCGAATCGTTGCCACTACTCCACACGAAAATGATTGCCTGCTGGACGATTTAAAAGTGGATAAACCCTTGGCCCTGTTTTTTGGAACAGAGCTTACAGGTATTTCAGATACCGTTCGTGAACAGGCGGATGAGTTTGTAAGAATACCCATGTTTGGTTTTACAGAAAGCTTCAACATATCCGTATCCGCTGCATTGTGCCTGCATACATTGACTGCAAAATTACACCATACAAAGATCGATTGGCATTTAAAAGAAGAAGAAAAGGATGAGCTGCTGTTAAGATGGCTTCGCAACAGTATTCCAAGAGTGGAGTTGATTGAAAAAGATTTTTTAGCAAAACGAAACTCATAATCACATGAGGAGATTTATTTTAATTGCTTTACTTACATTTATTTCCTTTGCATCTTGTAAAAAAGATCATACCTGCACGTGCACGGTTACTCCACTTGGCGGAATTTTCAGTATTCCTAGTATTGAAGAAAAAACGTTTAGAACCAAAACCATAGCAGAAGCAGAACAGGACTGTGAAGAGTTCGAAGATGAAATGACAACCCACACCGATTCGGCGCATTGTGTATTGAAATAGCAATTAAAAACATAAAACAGATGACGAAGATAGTAGCTATGAAAAAACGCTAGGGAGTCACGTTCAGATCTAACACAAATGTTATCAGTGAGGCGAATTACTTTAATTATATCTACTACATTATTGATATCCTGTAAAAAGGATCGTATATGTATATGTACTTCTGTCTCACAAAATGGCCTTTTTAGTACAACTAAGACAGAAAAAAACTACAAAACACTTGGTAAAAAGAAAGCTGAGAAACGTTGCAAAGATTACGAGAGTGAGCTAGCGTTTCCCAACACGAAGGTTACTTGCGTACTTCAATAATTAACTTTCAAATATCGTTGATTTTCATAACGCCGATTGCAATGGAAAGCATGTCTTCGACAAACTTGACAAACCAACCAACAGAGAGATTTTATTTATTGTAACCACTACTCGTATAGATAACTCAAAGCTTAACGTGGGAAGAATGATATCGAAGCAATGACATTTCGCTTCCTATCGTTTTTAAAAGATGAAGCTAAATATTACCTATTACCTATTACATATTAAATATTTTTGTGTACGTTTGTAAAAACACATTAAAATAAAAACCTAATCACTATGGGAAAAGGAGATAAAAAAAGCCGCAAAGGTAAAATTACAATGGGATCTTACGGTGTTACAAGACCAAGAAAAAAAGCGAAAAAGGCAGCTTCGAAAGCTGCTCCAAAAAAGGCAGCAGCAAAAAAAGCAGCTCCTAAAAAAGCAGCAAAAAAAGCTGAATAAGATTTTAAAAATTAAAAATCCCTCTTAAAGATATTTAAGAGGGATTTTTAGTTATACAT
>DASRRA010000594.1:0-4436 GCA_035696085.1 Bacteroidia bacterium
CACCAATCATATCCAAGCGGGTATTGATATCCGTTAATTCGGATATTAAATTCATGTAGGCTTCACTTTCATAATCCGTACGGGTTTCCAGCTCATGTGTAATTACATTCAGGCGGGTTTCCAGTTTTTGCATTTCTTCAAATGCAGTTGCCGCTTCCTCCATCACGGTACGGCCGTGCTGGTGAATCATATCCTGGGGCAAATAGCCTATTCTAAAATCATTGGGTTTGGAAATTTCCCCCTTGGTAGCACTTTGATGTCCAGACAATAATTTCAACATCGTTGATTTCCCTGCACCGTTTTTACCCGCAAGTCCTATCCGGTCTTTTGGATTTACCAAAAAACTGACATTATCAAACAAATCATATCCTCCAAACGAAACGGTTACTGAATTTACTGAAATCATTTTTAATTAAAATTAGGGCACAAAGGTAAGAAAAAAAAGGCGTATAGTTCGCCCTGAGGCATGCTTTTACCTATCTTTGTAGCGTAAATTAAAAGGCAATGAGCTTTCAGGAAACCAGGTTTTACAGTGTTTTAGCGAATAAATGTCCACGTTGCCATCAAGGTAATTTTTTCGAAACCAATAATCCCTACGACCTGAAAAGGTTTACACATATGAATAACAATTGCAGTGTTTGTAATGAAGATTTCAGAAGGGAGACCGGATTTTATTTTGGTGCTGCTTATGTTAGCTATGGATTAACTGTAGGTTTTGGAATTGGGCTCTACCTCCTGTTATGCGTCTTGTTTGATGTGGGAACCGTTGCCTTTTTAATCACATTCTCCACACTATTGATTGTCTTTTTACCTGTTTTCTTCCGCTATTCCCGTCTGATTTGGATACATTTATTTGTGCGGCCAAAGCAACAGAAGAAGTAAATCAAATGCCTTTAGCACGTTTCACAACAGACAGAAACGCCTCCTTCATAGAAGTTTTAAATTTAGTCCGATCCAGTGACTGCTTACTTTTTCCATCGTCTTTTAACATAAATGAAAACACAAATGCGGGGTCAGATCCATCCCAACCACCCATTTGTCCGAAGCGAATATCATTGAAGTACACCCCATCCTTGGTCTTCGTTAAGCAATAATAGCCTTTGGAAAAGCGCTTCAGCAGTTTTGCAGATTCACCATTTTCATAAGGTTTTAAAAGCGAATCATTTTTAAGAAAATGAAAAAATTGAATATCATTTGTCTTATCAAAAACGGAGTAATAGCCCATCCAGTATCCTGTCCTATCCGGAACATAGGTCATCCATAAAAAATTATTTAATGGTGTTGGCGTGGTGACAAAATCAGTTGTTGCAATATTCTTTTTCTCGTAAGCCTCTTTTACTTCTGAGTTGACATAGGCTTTATTAACAAGTGTATACAATAGGTACAAACAACTAATCCATAGGCCTGCTTTGTTCCATCGAATACGGGAAGGAGAATTATTCTTTGCAATAATGGCAACTACTACACAAATTAAAAACGGTAGCGTGTAAAAAAGATCGGCAACAAAAATAGTGTTGAAAGAAACACGATAATGGTTAAACGGTTCAAACCAACCTGTTCCGTAGGCAGTAAAAGAATCCAACACGATATGTGTGATGAAACCTAAAAAGAAAAGAAGTGTCCAGTCCTTTCGCGTAGCCGGTGATTTTTTAAAGAGCCGGCTAAACCACCAACCCATCAATGGGGCCATGATCACTGCAAACAGAAAGGAATGGGTAAACCCACGATGAAACAATAGTTGCTGTGCTTCGGGAACAACTATTCCGGTAAATACATCAAAATCTGGAATGGTATCTGCCAAAGCGCCCCATAACATTGCTTTACGGCCTATCTTTTTCCCAAGTACAACTTCTCCAATCGCAGCGCCTAATACGATATGTGTTAATGAATCCATGCGTTGATTTTGACAAATATACGATTCCGGTTTTGTAAATCTCTTTACATTCTATAATTTTAACGGTGAAAAAATTGCCACCCATGATACAAGCAAGCACACTTACGTTTTTAAAAAACTTAAATAAACATAATAACAAAGATTGGTTTGATGCCAACCGCGATGCTTACGAAGAAGCCAAAACTAACTTTATTGAATTTGTGGAGGAATTAATTTTAGGGCTGGCCAAATTTGACCCGTCTGTGAAACATCAGGAAGCAAAAAAGTGTGTGTTTCGAATCAATCGGGATGTTCGCTTTTCAAAAGATAAATCACCTTACAAAAATAATTTTGGCGCCAGCATTTCGCCTGGAGGTAAGAAGGCTGCAACACCGGGATATTATTTTCATTTGCAGCCCGGAGCTTCTTTTTTAGCAGGTGGTATGTGGCAACCGGAGCCACCTCATCTGAATGCTATCCGGCAGGAGATTGATTACAATGCTGATGAATTCAAAAAAATTATTTCTTCAAAACCTTTCAAAACCTATTTTGGCGGTCTATCCGAAGAAGACAAACTGAAAACCGTTCCAAAAGGATATGATAAAGCACATCCGCAGATAGAACTTCTCAAGCACAAAAGCTTTATCGTTGTGCATGACTTAGCAGATAAAATTGTTTTGGGAAAAGATTTTCAGAAACATTGCCTGGCTGTTTGTAAGGCTATACATCCAATGAATGTTTTCTTGAGAAGAGCGATAGATTGAGGCAGTGTAAGAGCAAAAAGCAAGAGCAGTGTAATGGTCCACGGACTCACACTGCTCTTGCTTTTTGCTCTTGCTATTGCTGCCAAAGATCACTCTCATACTTGAATATATCCTCTTTAATACCTTCCGATTCCAGCTGTGCGTCCAGCCCTGTTTTATATTCAGCTATAGTGCGATTGTACACATTTGATTCTTTGTACACATAACTGGAAAATCTGCGCTTTACAAACACTTCATCCAAACTCATTCTTTCCGCGTCATTAAATGAATTAAATGCAGCTGCACGCGCTAAAAACACCCTAGCATCGGGAAAATGGATCCAAAACAAGGGTTTGACACCAAGTACCTCACCGCTTTCGGATACTTTTTGCACCAATGGACAAATACCGGAAATACGAACCTCCATAACCGAACGCTCCTTGTCGAAATACCAGTCTTCTTTGATCCAATACTGACAAATGTTTCCAGCGGTTATTTCCTTTTTAACAGATTCAATAGTGAAATTACCCGGATTGTTTACATCTTCCACCTGGATGGAATCCCAGCTAACAAGCAATTTTGTTACTTCTTCCTTGCTCATTTCCATTGTAAATTCATCGTCAAATACAGGATTCGCATAAGCTTTCAATTCACCGCTTAAAATGGCCCTTTTAAAGACATCAAACAGGCTTACAAGGCAAATAGTAGGTTCTGTTGGGTAATACAAGGGTAAATTCATTTTTTCACGTAAATCAATCACTCTCCAGATGCGCTTGCTCCACATCAAATCACCATCCCTTACATAGGGGTACGGTGTAGGAAAGGGGCGGCTGATTCGGTTTAAATTACAAGGGGAAGAATCTTTCACTTGCGCTTGTAACCGGGAGCTGCTAAAAAATAAACTACAGATAATAATTGCAAGAGGCAAAAGATGGTTTACGCTCTTTGCGTTTGTTTGATGTTCCATGGTGAGAGAGATTTCATAGGCAAACGGAAGGCAAGAAATATTTATTGCAAAAAAAATCCCGGTCTTTCGCAAGACCGGGACCCTTTTAAGTTTTAAGAGCTTAGAAGTGCCATAAATCGTGCTCATACATGAAGATATCATTCTTCACACGTTCAGCTTCCAATAACTGGTCTAAGCCGTTTTTATAATCATAAATACCTCTGTTATATACGTTGGATTCCTTTCTAACATAACTGGTGAACATACGTTTCCAGAAAATATCTTCCAGGGTTCTTCTTTCCGCATCGTTGTGTCTCATGAACACCTCTTGGTTTGCAAATACTGGTCTCGCTTCCGGGAAATACACCCAAAATAAAGCAACGTCACCGCCTAAGTGCTCACCTGTCTCAGAAATTTTTTCAACTAAAGGACAGATTCCGATAATACGTACATCCAATACCGAACGCTGTCTATCAAAAAACCAATCTTCTTTCACCCAGTATTTCCAAATGTCTCCGCTTGTTGTTTCATCAGCAATAGGAGCACTGATCATTGTTCCTGGATTATTAGGATCTTCTGCAGTATGTGTAGAATCCCATTTAATCAATTTTTTTTCAATTTCCGTTTTGGTCATATCATATCGGAACTCATCATCCACCGTAGCCTGGTCAAACAAGGTAATTGTACCGTCTTTAATTGCCGCGTCTTTAATCACGTCAAACAAACTTTTACGATCCAAAATAGGTGCATCGGGATAGTATAGCGTTTGATTTATTTTTTCACGTAAATCAATTACTCTCCAAATACGTTTGCTCCACATTACATCTGCCTCACGTAAGTGTGCATATGGAATGGCTCTGCGCGTACGCGTATT
>DASRRA010000595.1:0-6608 GCA_035696085.1 Bacteroidia bacterium
AGCACTTACCTCTTACCAGGGTGGACATATGGAATTTTTTAAATATATGTACGATCTTTTGAAACAAAACGGTTGCGGACATATAAAAATATTTGGCGGTGGTGGTGGTACCATTTTACCAACGGAAATTGAAGAGTTGCATGCTTATGGAATCACCCGTATTTATGCACCGGATGATGGCCGAACAATGGGGCTGCAAGGGATGATTAATGACATGCTCGAAAAATGTGATTTTCCAACAGGTGATAATTTGAATGGGGAAGTAAAACATTTAAAAGAAAAAGATATTAAATCCATTGCCCGCTTAATTTCAGCAGCAGAAAATTTCCCTAAAGAGTTTGCAAAATTTACTTCCGAAATTTCCGACCAGGTAAAAACAAAAATGGTTCCTGTACTGGGTATTACCGGAACGGGAGGAGCTGGAAAATCAAGCTTAGTGGACGAATTAGTTCGTCGCTTTCTTATCGATTTTAAAGAGAAGACTATTGCTATCATTTCAGTTGATCCAAGTAAACGAAAAACAGGTGGAGCATTGCTGGGAGATAGAATTCGTATGAATGCGATTAGAAATGAACGTGTTTATATGCGTTCATTAGCAACCCGGCAAAGTAATCTTGCCCTTTCAAAATATGTCAAAGAAGCAGTGGATGTTGTGAAAGCAGCCAACTACGATTTAATCATTTTAGAAACGTCCGGAATCGGACAAAGTGATACAGAAATCACAGAACATAGTGATCTTTGCCTATATGTGATGACACCGGAATATGGTGCTGCTACGCAATTGGAAAAGATCGACATGCTTGATTTTGCGAACATTATTGCACTTAATAAATTTGATAAACGCGGTGCACTAGATGCAATTCGTGATGTAAAAAAACAATTCAAACGCAACCATCAACTGTGGGATGCGAATGATGATGAACTTCCTGTTTTTGGAACCATTGCTTCTCAGTTCAACGATCCGGGAATGAACAAGCTTTACAAAGCTATCATTCACGCATTGGCTGAAAAAACTGGAGCCGATTTAAAATCCAGCTTTGTGGTTACTGGTGAAATGAGCGAAAAGATTTACATCATTCCACCTCAACGCACACGTTACCTGGCAGAGATTGCAGAGAATAACCGCAATTACGATAAATGGGTGAACGAACAAAAAGAGATTGCGCAAACATTATATGGAATTGCAAAAACAGTGGAATCCATTACTGGTGTTAAATTAACAAAAGATCAAAACCTGGATTCTATCATTGATCACGCGGCCAAACTGTCAAAAACAGATCATAAAGAAGCGTTAAAAATTTTACAAGTCGAATACGAGCGTGTAAAACGTGGACTGGATGGACATAATAAAAAGATTATTGAAGACTGGCATTCTAAAGCACAACAATACAAAGAAGAGTTTTTTATTTTCAAGGTAAGAGATAAAGAAATAAAAATTAAAACACATTACGAGTCGCTTTCGCATTTACAAATTCCTAAAATAAGTACCCCTCGCTATGAAGCGTGGGGCGATTTATTAAAATGGAATTTACAGGAAAACGTTCCGGGGGAATTTCCATTCACTGCCGGCGTATTTAATTTTAAACGCGAAGGTGAAGATCCAACACGTATGTTTGCCGGAGAAGGTGGACCAGAACGTACCAATAGACGTTTTCATTATGTAAGTCTTGGCATGCCTGCACATCGCTTGAGTACTGCATTTGACAGTGTTACCTTGTATGGACAAGATCCGGCAATCCGACCGGATATTTATGGTAAGATTGGAAACTCTGGTGTTTCCATCTGTTGCTTGGATGATGCAAAAAAATTATACAGCGGATTTAATTTAGCCGATCCCAAGACATCTGTTTCCATGACCATCAATGGTCCAGCTGCTATACTCACTGCTTTTTTTATGAATACTGCCATTGACCAACAATGTGAACTGTATATCAGAGCAAACGGATTGGAAAAAGAAGTAGAAGAAAAAATCAAAAAAATATTTAAAGCAAAAGGAACACCTCGCCCTACTTATCAAGGTGAGTTACCAAAAGGGAATGATGGTTTAGGTTTAATGCTATTAGGTGTTACCGGGGATCAGGTGCTTCCAGCAGCTATTTACGAAAAAATAAAAGCAGATACCATTGCCGCGGTGCGTGGTACGGTGCAAGCTGATATTTTAAAAGAAGATCAGGCACAAAACACCTGCATCTTTTCAACGGAATTTGCATTGCGCTTAATGGGTGATATGCAGGATTATTTTATCCGTAAAAATATTCGGAACTTCTATTCGGTTTCCATTTCCGGTTACCACATCTCTGAAGCAGGCGCCAATCCTATTACACAGCTTGCACTAACTTTATCGAATGGTTTTACCTATGTTGAATATTATGTAAGCCGCGGAATGGACATTGATAAATTCGCGCCAAACTTATCTTTCTTCTTTAGCAACGGCATCGACCCGGAGTATTCTGTAATTGGGCGTGTAGCAAGAAGAATATGGGCAAAAGCGATGAAGTTAAAATACAATGCGAACGAGCGTTCACAAATGTTAAAGTATCATATACAAACTTCGGGACGTTCGTTGCATGCGCAGGAAATTGATTTCAATGATATCCGTACAACGCTTCAGGCCTTGTATGCGATCTACGACAATTGTAATTCTCTTCACACAAATGCTTATGACGAAGCCATTACCACTCCAACTGAAGAATCTGTAAGAAGAGCCATGGCTATCCAATTGATCATTAACCGGGAATTAGGACTTGCAAAAAATGAAAACCCAATTCAGGGATCCTTTATCATTGAAGAGTTGACTGACCTCGTGGAAGAAGCAGTACTAGCGGAGTTTGAAAGAATAACAGAACGTGGCGGTGTTTTAGGCGCTATGGAAACCATGTATCAACGCGGAAAAATACAGGAAGAAAGTTTGTATTACGAAACATTGAAACATACTGGAGAATACCCGATCATTGGTGTAAATACATTCCTTTCATCAAAGGGCTCTCCTACCATTATACCGAAAGAAGTTATACGTGCAACTGAGGAAGAAAAGCAATATCAAATATCCATGTTGGCGTCTCTTCACAAAACACACGAAGATAAATCCGCTGAACTTAGAAAGGAGTTGCAAACATTGGCTATCCAAAACAAAAACATTTTTGAAGGATTAATGGAAACAGCGAAGTATTGTTCATTGGGAGAAATTACGAATGCATTGTTTGAGGTTGGTGGTCAGTATCGCAGAAATATGTAATATTTAATATGTAATAAGTAGTTTTGAATACTGTTACCTATTAAAATTGCCTATCTGCATTTTAAAAAAATCTTACACGTTAATTTTAAATATTTATAAAAATGAGATCCAATCACGAAATCGATTACAAAATATCTGGTGAAGAGTTGCAATGTATAGAAATTGAACTCGATCCTCACGAAACTGTTGTTGCCGAGTCCGGAAGCTTTATGATGATGGAAGATGGCATTCAAATGGAAACCATTTTTGGAGATGGTTCCACTGCAAGAAATTCATTTATGGATAAATTATTTTCTGCGGGGAGAAGACTTTTGACTGGAGAAAGTTTATTTATGACTGCTTTTACCAACACAGGTCAAGGCAAAAAACACGTTACATTTGCCGGACCGTATACGGGAAAGATTGTTCCGATGGACTTGAGCCAATTAAATGGAAGAATTATTTGCCAGAAAGATTCTTTTTTATGTGCTGCCAAAGGTGTATCCATCGGCATTGAATTTCAAAAGAAACTAGGAACAGGCTTGTTTGGTGGTGAAGGTTTTATCATGCAGAAACTGGAAGGCGATGGAATGGCTTTCGTTCATGCCGGTGGTCACATCGTTGAAAAAACATTAGCCTCTGGAGAGTTACTTAAAGTTGATACCGGCTGTATCGTGGCATTTACAGGTGGTATAGACTATGATATTCAATTTGTAGGCGGAATCAAAAACACCATTTTTGGTGGAGAAGGTTTGTTCTTTGCGACTTTAAGAGGTCCAGGTAAAGTTTGGATTCAATCGTTACCGATTAGCCGATTAGCGGGCAGAATCCTTTCCATGGGAAGTGGTTTTGGACGTAAGGAAGAAGGAAGTATACTCGGAGGCCTAGGGAATTTAATTGACGGAGACTAATCGTCTCCCTTGATTTCATCAGGGAGAAATCAAAGACTCAAGCCTTTCAGGCTTGCAAGTGGAAAAAAAGGTCGCTGCTAAAGTGGCCTTTTTTTCTTAAAACAATTCTAACTGCTGCACCTCCCCTGGTCTTCTGAAAGCAGTTAAATCAAATTCGAATTTATCTTTACCACTTAAATGTTTTTTTACTGCCATATTAAATAGTTGTTTAATGGAGGCAGCCATATTTCCTTCACCACGCATTCGTGTTCCATAGCGACTATCATTCAATTGCCCTCCATGTGCAGCTTTAATATGATTCAATACTTTATCCGCCGCATCCGGAAAATTTTTATGCAGCCAGTCGGTGAAAATTTCGGCGACGGCTCCATTCAACCGAACGATGGTTAGTCCGGCATTTCGAGCACCATGATCCGCAGCTGCTTTTATCAGGTTTGGAATTTCGTCACTATTAAGTCCTGGAATAATCGGTGCTGTCATTACCCCCACTGGAATATTTGCCTTGCTTAGTTGCTCGATTACTTTCAGCCTGTTTTTAGCAGTTGCGGTGCGGGGTTCCATTTTTAAACGCAAGTCCTCTTTCAAACTGGTAATAGTAATCATAACACGAATCAGTTTTAATTTTGCCATTTCCTGTAATAAATCAAGGTCTCTTAAAATCAATTGATTTTTTGTAATCATACCTGCAGGATGTCTGAATTTTAACAGTACTTCCAGCATTTGCCGGGTAATACCCAGCTTACGTTCGATGGGTTGATAGCAGTCGGTATTACCTGAAAACATAATGGGGGCAACTTCCCAATTCTTGTTCATGAATTGTTTTTCAAGCAAAGCAGCAGCGTTGGGTTTTGCTATAATTTTGCGTTCAAAATCCAAGCCGGCACTGTACCCCCAGTATTCATGTGTATTTCGGGCATAACAATAAATACATCCGTGTTCACACCCTTGGTATGGATTCATGGAATACTTGCTCCAGATATCCGGACTCTTTACTTCATTAACAATTTTTTTAGGGTGTTCGTAAAAAATCTGTGTCTTTTCATCACTTAACAAAGGTTCATCCAATACCTCATCATGTTCCTCCACATAGCGATTTTTCAGAAATTTATTTTTGGTATTTACTTGTGATCCTCTACCTTTAAAGTAAGCTGGTTGCTGCTCTTTTTCTTCCATGGAATTAAAGTTACTTTTTATAGCAATCAATTGAAAATGTAAAACAGAATAATTTCCAAAAAAATTCAACATTTCAGCAAAAACAAGTATTACAGACTAATTATTTATTTTTATATTTACTACGTTTTATAGCAACAATTAAAAAATCAATTGCGACGAAAGATTATTCATATCGACATGGATGCATTTTATGCATCAGTAGAACAACGGGACAATCCGGAATACCGGGGACAACCATTAGTTGTTGGCGGTTCACCGGAAGGCAGAGGGGGTGTTGTTGCTGCTGCCAGTTATGAGGTACGAAAATTTGGGGTGCGTTCAGCCATGTCTTCCAAGAAAGCAAAGCAATTATGCCCTCATGCCATCTTTGTTTTTCCGCGATTTGCTGCTTATAAAGAAGTATCTCAAAAGATCAGGGAAATTTTTCATCGTTATACAGACATCATTGAACCACTCTCTTTAGATGAAGCTTACCTGGATGTGACGGAAGACAAACTAGGGATTGGTTCAGCCATAGAAATTGCGAAAGAAATCAAAAAAGCGATTAAAGATGAGTTAAACCTAACGGCTTCAGCAGGTGTATCCAGCAGTAAGTTTGTCGCGAAGATTGCTTCCGATATTAATAAACCGGATGGACTGACATTTATCGGTCCTTCTAAAATTGAGGCATTCATGGAAGCCCTGCCGGTTGAAAAATTTTTTGGTGTTGGAAAAGTTACGGCGGAGAAAATGAAAAAGATGGGCATTCATACAGGTGCGGATTTAAAAAAATTATCAGAGGCTGAACTCAGCAAACACTTTGGAAAAGTTGGGCATTTTTTTTTCAAGATTGTGAGGGGAGTTGACAACAGGGAAGTGCAGCCTGATCGTGAAACAAAATCGATCGGGGCGGAAGATACGTTTAGTTATGACCTCACGGAACCGGAAGAGATGATTATTGAATTGAATAAACTGGCCAAGATTGTTCACGAACGTTTACAACGTTATCAATTACAGGGTAGAACGATTACTTTAAAAATTAAATACCACGATTTTAAACAAATTACCAGGAACCAATCTTTTCATCAACCGGTGAGTGATATAGAGTTGATAAAAGAAACCGCCAAGAACCTATTAATGAAAACAGGTCTTGTAGATAAAAAAATAAGATTACTGGGAATATCGCTTTCGAATTTTAATGAGATAAAAACAAAAGATAATAAAGGTCAGTTTGAACTATTTTAAACCATCAATCTCCACTCTTCCTCATAATGATTCTTCGTTTTTTCTCAATTACATAAAATGAATAGAAGAAGCCCTCCATTCCTATT
>DASRRA010000596.1:0-10760 GCA_035696085.1 Bacteroidia bacterium
AATTGAGTATGGGTGATTTCATCCAGGCTTAACTCTTTTTCTGTAAAGAAGTAAACTTCTTTTGCATTGGTAGCAACGCGTTCAGATTTGTTTTTTATAAAAATGGTGTCTTGGGCAAATGAAAGATGGAAGGAGCCCAGAAATAAAATAAGCAGAAACGACCGTAGCATGAGTAGAGTATGTACTGCAAGTTTACAATTATTAATTATAAAGTGTTTTACCGTTAACATAACAAACCCTACCGTTAGTTAAAATATATCAAAAACACCCAATAAAATTAAGTCAAAGAGGGAAATAATTTCTTTCAGCGTATTTCCATTGGGAATACATTTCCTCGTTTAATCGCGGTTTTAAAAAAAATGAATTTTGTGAGGCTATAAATCCCTTGTTTTACTCGATGTTTAGCTATCTACTTTTATAAAAAAATAATGGCATAGGTTTTTGTGAATAAGATTCTACGCTAGTCTCTCATTGGTGTCACACAATCTGTAAAAGTCCCCAACTTTAATTTAGTTTAAAATTTAAACAATGTGTTTAGTTAGCTTGCCAGCATATTAAACTAAGAACAACGTGCGACAAAATTAATTTGGGATTGTTTCCTCGTTTATTTCCGGCTTACCTAACAATCAATGTGTGATTATTATTTTCTTAATTAATATAAACCAGGTAGCCGAAAACTGGATCTAGAGTAGGCAAGCAAACATCTATCGCTATGGCAATATTCCAAACGCCCATTGACGAAGTTAAATCTCCTGTCTCGGGCAATTTAAAAGCAAAAAATTACAAATCAGAAACATTAAGAGCCGAAGTTGAAATAACAGAACAACATGGTTTCGGTTGGGTTCCTGATTTACCTGACTTCAGGGATTATAGTGTGGATCATCATGAAATAAAAAAATTGCTTCCAGGTAAGACCAATAAATTGAGTTTGGCTGCCGGTAAACCATTGTCCTTACCTACGAGCATTGATTTACGTGCATGGTGCCCACCAATTGAAAATCAAGGCACTCTTGGATCTTGTACCGCTAATGCCGGTGCTGCACTTCTTGAATATTTTGAAAGAAGAGCTACAGGAAACCATGTTGATGTTTCCCGCCTATTCTTGTATAAAACTACAAGAAATTTTATGCAGATAACCGGCGACTATGGTGCTTATTTAAGAAGCACAATGGGAGCAATGGTATTGTTTGGTATTCCACCTGAAAAATACTGGCCATATATCATTTCTAAATTTGATATTGAACCATCTGCGTTCCTATACAGCTTTGCAGACAATTACAAGGCTTTAAAATATTATCGCCTTGATCCGGTTGGAACAACTCCTGCCAATTTATTGTTAAACATTAAAAACCATTTAAATGCCGGCTTCCCAAGCATGTTTGGTTTTACTGTTTATAACTCGTTCTATCAAGCACAAACAACAGGAAAAATTCCTGTTCCTTCTGCAATTGGAGATTCAGTAGTAGGTGGACATGCTGTTGTTGCAGTAGGTTATGATGATACGATTAAAATTAAAAATGCTATGCCAGGATCCATTGAAACGAAAGGTGCGTTGCTCATCCGGAACTCCTGGGGTACTACCTGGGGGCATATGGGTGGTTATTTGTGGATGCCTTATGATTATGTCATTAAAGGTATTGCAACTGATTTCTGGACATTGATATCAGCCAACTATATCAACACTGGAATGTTTAATGTGTAATACCTAACGCTTATAGCTTCTAATAAAAAAGGCCGTCCGTAAGAAGGCCTTTTTTTGTTTTACACGCCATACTGGTGCTCGCAATCACTCTATTATATAGGGCATATTAAATTTTACTTTTGTGCCCGTTGCATTTATATTTTCAAGTATTCCATCGGTGATGCTAAATTTACTACTCGTATGAAGTATATTATGGATAAGTGTTAGTCGTTCCTTTGTAATTGAAATTCCAGATGATTTACGATTGCCGGTGGTTGCAACGGCGTGTTTTCGGATACCAACACCATCATCTTCAATGATACATGTTAGTTCACTTTCGTTTAAGTCAATATCAATAAATAATTTTCCGGGTTGATCTTTTTCCTGTAACCCGTGCCAAATTGCATTTTCAACAAATGGCTGAATAATTAGTGGTGGAACACAAATCTGATCTGTGTCAATTTTTTCATTCACTTTTATTTCGAACGTGTGATTATCTGTACCCAATCTTAAAAATTCTAATTCAATATAAAATGTTAATGCTTCCAATTCATCATGTAGGGGAACAAAGTTATTTTTAGAATTATCTAAAGTAAGCCGCATTAATTTTGAAAATTTACTGAGATAATGGCTGGCTTGCGCTGGGTCATTTTTTAGAATGAAATACTCGATTGATGCCAACGCATTGAACATAAAATGGGGGTTCATCTGCGCTTTTCTTACATCCATTTCCAGACTTCTTACTTTTTCATGCAATTGTCGTTCATCCTCTTTTTTCTTTTTTAAAGCTGCTTCTGTCAACTTAAAATTCCTGGAAACGGCAAAAGAAAAAACAATCGTTTCGATGAGGGTTCCGACCTTTAATCCATGTTCAACCATCAGCAAATTTGATTTGGAAAGAAAGTAAATAGAATCAATCATGATGAGAAGAAAGCTACCATAAGCAATCAAATAATATTTAAACAGGTATTTGTTGTACTTGTAAGATATGATAACGGTAATGAACACAAGAAGCAGTGCAATACCCCAATTATTGGTTTCCCACTGACCCATTAACCATGTTCTGATGTCATATGGATTGTTGAACTCAATAATTGGCATTACGAACGAATGATACGCAATAAATACATAGCACAGCTTCGTGAATTTCGGATAATACTTTTTAAGTGAAACAAGTTTCATTGTAAAGATGAGGAAGATATCCGGCCAGAAACGAAGAATGAAAAAGGCGGTATGATAAGATTGATTCGTATCAGGAATCCATAACCAGGCAAATCCGTTCAGTGTTAAAATCAATAAAAATGTAGCAAATACATAAATCGCATAGACAAGGAAAAGCGAATTTTTTAAGGATATAAAATAAAAAATATTGATCGTGATGATGAGTACAAGTGCACCAAAATAAAGCCCCATGAGCAGGTAATCAACCTGGGCATAATGCACATAAGTGGGATAGTCCTGGATGAAATAATGAAAGTTGACTATTTCATTAACAGCATATAATTTTAAATAAAATGTTTTTGTTTCCCCTTGTGCAATGTCAAGAAAAAAAGCGGGTATACGGTTGTATATTTCTCTTCCATCTTCCGGATGGTTTATTTTGCCTGGTGTAATCGTGTAACCATTCGGACCAGGTTTAAATAGATAAAATCCCGCTACATGCCCATCTGATGCATTTAAAACAAAACGGGATGCATTACTTTCATTTTTTATGACAAATTTAATCCAGACAATTCCTGTAATATAATTCAGATTAAAATCCGGCTTGGGTTTAAATGAGGTTTTTAAAATCGTTTCGAAAGGAAGTTCTTTTTCGGAAAAAAAATAAGTTTCTATATCGTTGGTAATTTGAGGAGAGGATGCTTGATGTATTACAATCGTATCCTGTGCAAGCAAACAATTTATTTTTACGAAGAACAGAAAAAGAAATAGTCTTTGTTTCATTGATGCGTTTTTGTCTAAACCATCGAAAAGATAACAAAATATTATCACACTCAACGCAAAAGGGCCTTCTTTCGAAGACCCTTTGTTATAAACTCCGCACTCACAATGCGCCCGCCGAAGCTTTAGCGTAGGATGGCTGTCATTTCCCTGTCCATCCAAACACTTTTTTCAATAAGTCACTAACTCTTGCCGCGGGATTTTTTCTGATTTTTAATTCTTCGTCGGCAATCAGCTTGAATATCCCTTGCACTGCTCTGTCGGTAACATACGCCGTAAGATCAGGGTTTACCTTTTGCACCAATGGAACTTTGTTATAAGAAGTAGCAAGTGGTGTCCAATATTTTGTTAATTGCACTTTTGCAATGGCGGCCTTTACAGTTGGTGTGAATAATTGGATCAGCTCAGCGGAAGTTTTATCTTTCAAATAAACGGTTGCCGCATTATCATTTCCTTTCAAAATGCTAAATCCATCTGTTATACTCATTCCCTTGATTGCATTCACAAAAATGGGAGCTGCTTTTTTTGCAGCTTCTTCTGCGGCCCGGTTTAAGGTCATCTCAAATTTCGTTACCTGAGCCGTCAGCCCGACTTTTTTAGCATATTCTTTTACTTGTTGTGCTTCCGGAGGGAAAGGGATAAAAATAGCCGGATTTTTATAGAAACCATCCAGTTTGGATGCAAGCGCAGTGGATTGATTGGTTCCAACAGTCAGCGCTTCTCTTAAGCCACTAATAACTTCATCGTTGGTGAGTGAATTAGGGGTGCCGGTTGTTGTTACGCTTGGTAACTTCTTAATTACGCTATCGGCTTTTTTTGTTAAGTCTTTTAGCGTTTGTGCATTCACTGCGAAACCAATGAAGATCATAGCACTTACAAACAAAATCAACTTTCTCATGAGCTTAGTTTTTAGTTACTTTATTTCAAAATCCAAAAGTTTGTATTCTTCGATAAAACCCTCTAATCGGTCTCCTATTTTTACCGGGCCAACGCCTTCCGGTGTGCCGGTGTAAATTAGGTCGCCTGTTTTCAGTGTAATAAATTTAGAAACGTAAGAAATGATCGTATCAAATGAAAATAACAAATCCTTGGTATTCCCATTCTGAACAGTTTTTCCGTTAATTAATAATTTGAATTGAATGTTTTGAAGAGAGGTTAGTTTTTCTTTTTTTATAAAGTTTCCAAGCGGTGCAGATTGATCAAATGCCTTTGCTTTTTCCCAAGGTAATCCTTTTTCCTTACACATCGCCTGAATATCTCGCGCCGTGAAATCAATTCCAATGCCAATTTCTTCATAGTACTTGTGAGCAAACTCCTGATCGATGTTTTTACCATTCTTGGTAATCTTTAATACGAGCTCTATTTCATGATGTATTTCCTTAGAAAAATCAGGGTAGTAGAAGGGTTGTTTATCTTTTAAAAGTGCGGTATCTGGTTTTAAAAAGAAGACTGGTTCTTTGGGTACGGCTGCATTCATTTCTTTTGCATGCTCCGCATAATTACGACCAATACAGATGATTTTCATAGTTATAAATTTAAGACGTCAGATGTAAGATGCAAGAATTAAGATGTAAGAAGTTGAAATGTCTTATGTCTTTCATATTCTATCTTAATTCTAATAGCTAAACTATCTATTAAACGCCATTCTTAGTTTTATATCCGTTAAAACTTTTTTGGTATATAATGGAAAATCTCCATTCATCATCCAGGCATAATAGGAAGGTTCGTCTCTTAGCACTTGTTCAACAGACTTCCCTGCGTGTTTTCCAAAATTAAATACTTCAACCTGGTCATCGTTAAAGATAATTCGACCGGCTAAATCTACTGTTCTATTAATATTTGTAAAATCATGCAAGGCTTGGATATCATTTTTTACTGGGGTGGATTTGTTTCCTTTTTTATCTTCAAATTCTACCCCTTCGTATTTTTCAAGCTGAGCAAGAAATACTTCGTAGGTTGCTTCAATATCAGCCTGTGCATTATGTGCATTGATAATGTTTTTACCACAATAGAATTTATAAGCAGCTTTAAGTGTGCGCTGTTCCATTTGGTGAAAAATATTTTGCACATCCACAAATTTTCTATGTTTTAAATCAAAATCCACATCGGCACGTAAAAATTCTTCTACCAGCACCGGAATATCAAAACGATTGGAATTATATCCTGCCAAATCACAATCCTTTAAAAACTCCGCTAAGCTTTTTGCTATTTCTTTAAATTTGGGAGCATCCTGAACATCCGCATCATATATCCCATGTATAAGAGACGATTCCAGAGGGATAGGGATAGTGGGATTGATGCGTTTTGTTTTTATTTCTTTTGTCCCATTAGGCGACACTTTTAAAATAGCAATCTCCACGATGCGGTCAGATGCAATATTTACACCTGTTGTTTCAAGATCAAAAAAGGCGATGGGACGTTTTAAATTTAATTGAAACATACAAATAGGTTGAATAAGAGGTTAGCTAAATCCGTCACTTTTGAAGGATAAATGTTTTTTTTGTTTCGTTCTGAGTCGGAGCGCCAAAATCATAAATCATAATCACGTCAGAAAGTGTTTTATATCCCTTGGCCTGTATAGAAACCTGGTATTTACCAGGCGTAAATGCCATAATGAATTTTCCTGTTTTTGAATTCGGTGTATAAATATAAGGTTCCGGATCCGGATCATTGGTTCGGATAACCGTGACGGTAGCATTCTTTAATTTTAAACTATCAGAACCTATAGCGTTGCACTGCAATACGGTGTATTTATCCTCTGCATCATTAAATTTAATTCGGTATAAATCATAATCGCCATAACCGCCATCACGTACAGCAGAAATATAAGCCACGCGATTATTTTCTGTAAACGAAATGCAACGATCGTCTCCTACCGAGTTCACAGGGTATCCAAGGTTTTTGGGTTCTGACCATTTATTATTGCTTTCATCCCAAACTGTTTTAAATAAATCAAAATCGCCCATTCCTGCGTGACCTTGAGATGAAAAATAAAGTGTCTTTCCATCCGGTGCTATTTCAGGGAAGTCTTCTTTGTATTTCGTGTTAACAACATTACCAAGATTCTGTGCCTGTGCCCATGCCCCATTGGGTAACCTACGCGCCATGTAAATATCTGTTTCACCTTCACCACCGGGGCGTTCACTGGCAAAGAAAATAATATTTCCATCTTTTGTAATAGAGCCGGCCGTTTCATAAAATCCATTTACACTTTCGTTTAATTTTTTCATGCGTTGGAATGCACCTGCTTTGTTACTGGAAGCGTAAATATTACCTAAACTATCAATATGGTCAATATACATTAACATGGTTTGTCCATCCGGTGTTAAGCTAACAGCTTGTTCATCCAGTGCGGTGTTCACCATGCCTCCCATGTTTTTGGGTTTACCCCAGGTATCGTTGGCAGGGTAGGAGATCCAGATATCAGAGGAATAATAACCATCTACTTCTACCTGGGCAGCACCTGTGTTTCCTTTTCTTCTGGATGTAAAGATGATGAAGGATTCATTTTCCGGAACAAATGGATAATAATCCGGGTATTGCGTATTGATATTCATCCCGAGATTTGTAAACGTTACATTCACAGGATGTTTAACATACTCTTTCCCGTTCTCACAGGTCTCGATGCGGTGATCAATGTCTTCGACTTCTTTTGGTGGAATACCTGCTTTGTATTTTGTATAGGCTTTAATCGCATCGTCAAACCGGCTTCCATACTGGTATGCAAGTCCTAAATCCTTCCATACACGGTTTTCTACTTTGCTGTGTTTGCTTGCTTTTTCCAGGTAAGGGATGGCAAGGGCTTTATTGATTTGAGTATATAAATAGCAAATTCCTATTTTATGATTGTAATCCACATCATCCGGATCTTTTTTTAGAAGCTCTTTGTATACTGGTATTGCTGCCAGAAAATTACCATGATTAAAATGTTCTTTTGCTTCACGGGGATCAACAAACTTTCCAGGTTTTTTGTTTTGTGCATTCAAATTTATACAAACTGAATTTGCGACAATCACAACAACAACTTGTATAATTACTTTTTTCAATGTTTTCACGCTACTGACTCCTTATTTTTTGTCATCAACACTATTCTGTTGAATTATTTTGCTGAGACTTTTATATACTGGTATTTTTCGTATACTTCTCTGTTTTTTAAATAATCGTTTTTGTACGCAGGCCCACTTACAACAGTTTTAACTTTAGTAATCACGATTTTATCTTCAGAAACGCCTTTATCTTTTAACGCTTTCTTTAACTGATCCCTGATTTTATTATTACGTTCCATGGATAATTCTTTATTACCTCCTGCCATTTTGGTTGGTACATAGGAAGCACTGGAAGAAATGGTTAAGCTTAATGTTCCTTTTTTGTTGTATAACTCCATGATGTTGTTCACAAACTCGATGAAGGCTGCACTGTTTACATCTGTTTCAGTGATATTGTATTTGAAGTGCATTTCAAATTCCAATTGGTTAACAGTTGCCAATTCTTCTTTCGCTTTTTTCTCCGCAGCCCTTATTTCTTTCTCCGCTTGTTTTTTTGCTGCTGCAACTTCCTGCGCGGCTTTTTTTTCCGTAGCCTTTTTTTCTTTTTCTTCTTTTTTCAAAGCAGCTTCCGTTTGCTTAGCCGTTTCTTTTTCTTGGATAGCTTCTTCTTTAGCCGCGTCCTGGTCCTTTGCAGCTTTCTCTTTTATTGCTTCTTTTTCTTTCTCCTTTGATTTTTGATCCGGTTGCGTCATGCGCTCCAATACCAGATTTTTATCCTTCGGATCTTGTGTAATCTTTGTATCGGAATTATTTCTTGTAACATCTTCCGTTTTCTCTCCCGGGAGTATTACATCTTTTAGGTTAACTGCCTTCTCAATTTCCTGATATGCGGCACCTGCAGGCACCTCTATATTTTCAGAGTAGAATTCTTTATCATCATTTAAATAGGATAAGGTATAATTGCTTCCGGGAGGAATGATGAGCGTGAAGCTTCCATCTTTAGGTAATGGACGATATGTTCCTACAACTGCACCTGTTGCATTATTTGTCACCACGATATTAACGTTTTCAGGAAATTTCTCACCTGCCTTTCCAATGATATGTCCTCGAATTAACACCAATGGCTCTTCTTTACGTTCCGGGATACTGATTCTGTAAATATCCTTTTCACCATATCCCTCTGGTCGGGACGAGGAAGAATAATAACCTCTCTTACCATCCGGTGAGGTTACGTAAAATACATCATCGTCGGGTGTATTGATTGGATACCCAATGTTCAATGGTTTTTCCCAAACATTATCTGTTAGGCTGGAGAAGAAAATATCAAAACCTCCAATGGTGTTATGCCCTCTAGAACTAAAAAATAAAAGAGTTCCGCTAGGATGAATAAATGGAGATTCCTCGTCGTAAGGCGTATTGATCGGTGCACCCAGATTTACGGCTAAGCTCCATTTTCCGTTTGGTAGTTTCACACATTTCCAAATATCTCTTCCACCTAATCCTCCCGGGCGATTGCTCACAAAATATAGGGTGTTACCATCCGGCGTTAAGCAGGCGCTGGTTTCCCAGTTAGATGTATTTACATTGGAGCCAATTTGTTCTGGAACCGACCATTGATCATCTACGTTTAGGGTACTAAAGTAAATATCACCCCCATTCAGATCTTTGTAAATGAAGAGTGTTTGCGCATCTGCTGTAAGGCTTACACTCGCTTCATGCGAAACCGTATTGATATTCGGGCTAATGGATACGGGGGTGGTCCAGGTACTGTCAGGTTTTCTATAAGAGATATAAATGTCCTCGTAAAATGAATCTTCAATCGTTTTATCCCCGCCAGTACTGCCTGGTCTTCTGGAAGTAAAGATCAATGTTTTCTCATCAGCAGATAATACAGGGCTGTATTCCGGAAACGGGCTGTTGATACTGTCCCCTAAATTGGTAATGTCTACGCGTATAGGTGCTGATACCAGCAATTTCGCATTGTTACTGATTTCAATGTAGCGATTCACTTCCTTCATCAGTTCTGTCTGGCTGGGTGACAGGAACGATTTGAATTTTTCATAACTCGCTATGGCCTCATCAAATTTGTAATTTAAATTCAGGGCCTGTCCATAGTATAAATAGGCGGTTACCGGTGCCGATTTTTCTATGGCATCAATATCATTGTACCTTTTGGTTGTTTTGGTTACAGCTTTCTCCAGGTAGGGAAGAGCCTTGGTTTTCTCCGTTTCCGTCTTTAAATAACAGTAACCTATTTTATAATTGATATTGGCATTAACTGAATCAATGTTGTAGGCCCAAAGGAAATTTTTTAGTGCCTGAACATAATTTTCTTCGAGAATAAGGAGGTTTCCTTCGGTAAACTTTTGATTGTATTCACTTTTAATTTGAGATAATGCTGAAAGTGGTAATAAGAACGAAAATAAAATTACAGTAAAACGTCTTTGCATATCAAAAATGAGTTTAAATGATAATCAATAGATTACACTTTTGGGGATATTTCAAATATACGCAAAAATATCAAATTTTAACGGAAAATCAGAGGCAATCTTCAGAATTCGGGAATTATAATTTAAGGCTTTACTATGGGTTATCAATAATTTTAATTTCAACTCGTCTGTTTAGTTGCATCCCAGCCGGGTTGGGTTTTCCATTCGGTAAGGCATTAGGCGCAATCGGTTGTGTTTTCCCAAATCCTTTTGCAGCTAAACGGGTTTTTGAAATACCCTTTGCTGACAATGCATTTACGACGGCTTCAGCTCTTGATTGCGACAATTTTAGATTGATAGCATCTTGTCCTTTGTTATCTGTATGACCATCCACTTCGATTTTTATTTCGGGATAATCGGTCAACAATTTTACGAGTGTTTCAATTTCTGAAGCGGATTCTTTCCGCAAGGTTGCTTTGTTTGAATCAAAAAAGATATTGTTTAATACGATTTTTGCACCTGCCTTAATCTTCTCCAGCACTATGTTTTTGGTTAACAAATCATATTGTGGTTGTTTAGGAACATTCATGTTTTCCGATTGAAACAAATACCCTTTTGCTTCAAAAGAAATGTTATAGTTTTGCCCTCTGTTCAAATTAAAATAGTAATAACCTGAATCTACAGTGGGGTAGTAGGTACCTACCAACGCACCTGTTAAATTGT